>NZ_SDKK01000008.1:0-111946 GCF_008107625.1 Zoogloea oleivorans | reverse complement strand
GCCGCCCGCTCCGGGCTCTTTTATGTACCGGAAACGCTTACAGGAAACGGTCGAGCATCTTCTTGCTGTGGCTGTCCAGCGCGTAGCGGTCGCGGATCAGGAAGTGGATACCGCGGCTGTCGGCAATGAGCAGTGCCGGGGAGGTGAGGCGACGAATGTCTTCTTCGCCCTTGAGCACCATGGTGGTCGGGCCGCGGTCTGTTTCGAGGTCCCAGGTGCTGGGGGTGGCGAAGCTGGAAACACTGTTGATGCGCTGGATCACCGGCATGAATTCCCGGTTGGCCATTTCTTCTTCAAGCAGCTTGCGCGGCTCCGGTGCCAGGTCGGACAGGCGCGCGACCCAGGCCACTTCCGCGCCTTCGGCATTGATCAGTCCGATGTTCTCGGTGGGCGCGGCGATGGGGAAAGCGCGCACCGGCGTGATGGCGTGGCCCTTGCCGTCGGCGTCGGTGAGCAGCAGCTGACCGAAGGCGTTACGTTCCAGATGGATGTTCTGCGTGGACATGGGGTGACCTTCAGACGGGTGCGTGTTCGCGGTGGAACGGGACGCGGGGCTTTTCGGCGGCGATGGCGCCATCGTCGAGCTTGCGGGTCTGGGCTTCGTACAGGCGGAAGTAGGCGCCCTGTTTCTCCATCAGCGCGTCGTGGTTGCCGATTTCGACGATCTGGCCGCGATCCAGTACCACCAGCCGGTCGGCCTTGCGCAGCGTGGACAGGCGGTGGGCGATGGCGATGGTGGTGCGGCCGCGGATCAGGTTTTCGAGGGCGGCCTGGATTTCCATTTCGGTCTCGGTATCCACCGCGGAGGTGGCCTCGTCGAGAATCAGGATGCGCGGGTCGATGAGCAGCGCGCGGGCGATGGAGATGCGCTGGCGCTCGCCGCCCGACAACGCCTGGCCGCGCTCGCCGACCAGCGAGTCGTAGCCCTGCGGCAGGCGCAGGATGAAGTCGTGGGCGTGGGCGGCGCGGGCGGCGGCGATGATTTCGTCGCGGCTGGCGTCCGGCTTGCCGTAGGCGATGTTCTCGGCAATGGTGCCGAAGAACAGGAAGGGTTCCTGCAGCACCAGGCCGATGTTGCGGCGGTATTCCGACACCGGCACCGAGCGGATGTCCATACCCTCGATGCGGATCGAGCCGTCGGTGACGTCGTAGAAGCGGCAGATCAGGTTGACCAGCGTGCTCTTGCCGGAGCCCGAATGGCCGACCAGGCCGATCATCTCGCCGGGAGCGATATTCAGGTCGACACCGCGCAGGATGGTGCGGTTGCCGTAGCGGAAGCCGACCCGCTTGACCTCGATAGCGCCGGTGACCTTGGGCAGGTGCAGCGGGTTGGCCGGTTCGGGCACGCTGGAAACGTGATCGAGAATGTCGAAGATGCGCTTGGCGCCGGCGGCGGCCTTTTGTGTCACCGAGACGATCCGGCTCATGGAGTCGAGACGGGTGTAGAAGCGCGAGATGTAAGCCAGGAAGGCGGCCAGCGTACCGACGGTGACGTCATTCTTGGAGACCAGCCAGATGCCGAAGCCCCACACGATCAACAGGCCGACTTCGGTGAGCATCGTGACCGTCGGCGAGAACACCGACCACACTTTGTTGACGCGATCGTTCACCGCCAGGTTGCGGGCGTTGGCGTCACGGAATCGGGAGACCTCGCGTTTTTCCTGCGCAAAGGCCTTGACCACCCGGATGCCGGGGATGGTGTCGGCGAGCACACTGGTGACTTCCGACCACACCCGGTCTACCTGCTCGAAGCCGTAGCGCAGCTTGTCGCGCACGATGTGGATCAGCCAGGCGATGAAGGGCAGGGGTACCAGGGTGACGAGGGCCAGCCAGGGGTTGATCGATACCAGGATGATCGCCGTCATGGTGATCATCAACACGTCGGTGGCGAAGTCGAGCAGGTTCATCGACAGGAACAAGCAGATCCGGTCGGTTTCTGCGCCGATCCGCGCCATCAGGTCGCCGGTGCGCTTGCCGCCGAAATATTCGAGCGACAGGCCCTGCAGGTGCTCATAGGTGGTGGTGCGCAGGTCGGCGCCGATGCGCTCGCTGACCAGCGCCAGGATGTAAGTCTTGGCCCAGCCAAGGCCCCAGGCGAACAGCGCGGCAAAAAAGAGTCCGCCGAGCATCATCATCACCCGGTGGGTGTCGATGGGCTGGCCGTTCTGGTACGGGATCAGGATCTCGTCCATCAGCGGCATGGTCAGGTAGGGCGGCACCAGCGTGGCGGCGGTGGCCACCAGGGTCAACAGGAAGCCGGCCAGCAACTGGCCCTTGTAGGGCGCGGCAAAGCGCCACAGGCGGAACAGCGTCCAGGTGGACGGCGGCGTGTGGATCTCGCGGGCGCAGGTGGGGCACTCGTCGGTGCCCGGCGGCAGCGGCGCGTCGCAGGTCGGGCAGGTGAGGGGCTCGGGCGGCGTCGGCTCGCGGCCGGCGAGGACGCATTCCATTTGTGCCTGGAAGCGGTCGGACAGATTGCGCGCGGCCGGGTCCTGGGCCAGCGTGAAGCGCCAGCCGCCAAGCCGGGCGTGGGCATCCACCAGTTCCAGGCTGGCCACGCCGGCGTGATCCCGGTGGCGCAGGCTCAAGCCTTCACGGAAGCTCCATGACTGCCAGTTCTCGGTTTGATGATCCCAGGCCAGCAGGCGGCTGTCGGTGAGGGCTACCAGGCCGCTACGAAACTGCAGGGTCTTGTCCAGATCGAGACCGAGGCTGGCCAATACCTTCTCGTCGGCAGCCAGTGCCTTGTCGAGAAGAGGGCGCCAACTGTCCGGAACGGCCGGACCAAGATAGTCGGAGTAGGCGGGCAAAACGGCAGTGTGCGCGGAATTCATCTTGGGGACGCGATAAGGCCACAGAAGACGGCCAGCGTAGGGCAAAATTGCGCCCGAAGTTTACTGACTCGTTACAAGCGCGTATACCCGGCAAGTGGGCAGAAGCGCCGGCATATCGAATATTTTTCGTGCCGGTAATCCTGACCGGCCCTTCCGCGTTAAGCGGAGATTGAAGTTTTGTTTCAGACTGCCGCTACCAAGCCCGTCATTTCAACCGCCTTGCCCATGACCAACAAAACGATCGAATTCCTCAATGTGCTCCACCTGCGGGGACCGAACATCTGGACTTACCGGTCCGTCCTTGAAGCGTGGGTCGATATTCATGACCTGGAAGATTGTCCGTCCAACGTCATTCCCGGGTTCTACGAGCGCCTGACCACCATGCTGCCGACGCTCATCGAGCACCGCTGCAGCATCGGCGAGCGGGGCGGTTTCCTCAAGCGGCTGCGCGACGGCACTTGGCCGGGGCATATCCTCGAACACGTCACCCTTGAGCTGCAGAACCTGGCCGGCATGTCCGGCGGCTTCGGCAAGGCCCGCGAGACGTCGATTCGCGGCATTTACAAGGTGGTCATCCGCGCCTGGCAGAAGGATGTGTCGATGGCTGCGCTGAACATGGGCCATGACCTGCTGATGGCGGCCATTGAAGAGCGGCCCTACGACGTCGATGCCGCCGTGCTCAAGCTGCGCGACCTGGTGGACACCCACCTGCTCGGGCCGAGCACCCGCTGCATCGTCGAAGCGGCCGCCGACAAGCAGCGGCGCATTCCGTACATCCGCCTGCTGGCCGAGGGCAATCTCGTGCAACTGGGCTACGGCGCCCGCCAGCGCCGCATCTGGACCGCCGAGACCGATCGCACCCCGGCCATTGCCGAAAGCATCTCCCGCGAAAAAGACCTCACCAAGACCCTGCTCGAATCCTGCGGCGTGCCGATCCCCGAAGGGCGCATCGTCACCAGCATCGAGGATGCCATCGAAGCCGCCGAGGACATCGGCTACCCGGTGGTCGTCAAGCCGAGCGACGGCAACCACGCCCGCGGCGTGTTCACCAACATCCGTACCGCTGCCGAAGTGGCCGAGCTGTATCCGCTGGCCGACGCCGAAGGCTCGGAAGTGATGGTCGAGCGCTTCATCAAGGGCAGCGAGCACCGCCTGCTGGTGGTGGGCGGCAAGATGGTCGCCGCCAACAAGGGCGATACGGTGTCGGTGGTCGGCGATGGTGTGAATACCATCGATCAGCTCATCGAAACCCAGATCAACTCCGACCCGCGCCGTGGTGTCGAGCATGAGTTTCCGCTCTACCTCATCAAGCTCGACAACTACCCGGCGGCCCAGATGGAAGTGGCGCGCCAAGGGTTCAACGGCAGCTCCGTGCCCGCCGCTGGCCAGGAGGTGATGATTGTCCGCACCAGCAACATGGCCTTCGACGTGACTGACGAAGTGCACCCCGACAACGCCGAGCTGGCCTGTCTGGCCGCGCGCATCGTCGGCCTCGACATCGCCGGCATCGACCTGGTGTGTGAAGACATCTCCAGGCCGCTGGCCGAGCAGCGTGGTGCCATCGTCGAAGTCAACGCCGGCCCGGGCCTGCTGATGCACATCAAGCCGGCCGTCGGGCAGCCGCGCCCGGTGGGCGAGGCCATTGTCGATCACCTGTTCGCCAAGGACGAGGACTCTCGCATTCCGGTGGTCGGCGTGACCGGCAGCCGCGGCAAGACCCCGGTGGCGCGGCTCATCGCCCACCTGCTGCGCCTGTCCGGCCAATACACCGGTCTGGCCTGCAGCGAGGGCGTGTTCCTCGATGGTCGTCAGGTGGAAACCGCCGAAGGCACTAACTGGGATGCCGCCGAGCGCGTGCTGATGAACCGTTCGGTCGAAGCCGCCGTGTTCGAAAACAGTCATCGCAGCATCCTCGCCGACGGCACGGTGTACGACCGCTGCCAGGTGGGCGTGGTCACCAACATCGATCCGGAACTGCATTACGGCGAGTTCTACATCGACACGCCGGAAAAGGTCTGGAACACCTTCCGCACCCAGATCGACCTCGTGCTCTCCAACGGCGCGGCGATCCTCAATGCCGAAGATCCGGCTGTGGTCGAGCTGGCCGAGTTGTCCGACGGCGAGGTGATTTTCTACGCGGTGGACAGCGCTGCCGAAGCCGTTGCCACCGCCCGCAGCGAAGGCCGGCGCACGGTGTACGTGAAGGATGGCGCCATCGTGCTGGCGACCGGTGAGACAGAAGATCCGGTGGCCCGTCTGGCCAAGATTGCCATGCTGGCGGGTGGCAAGGGCGAACAGCCGGGTGTGCTTTCCAACCTGCTGGCCGCTGTTGCCGCCGCGTGGGCGCTGGGTGTCTCGCCGGCGATGATCCGGGCCGGCGTCAAACCCTACGATCCGACCGCTCCGCTTCGCAACGAATAATCCAAGATACTGGCCGGCCACCACGAGGTGGCCGCCGAGAATAACGACAAGGACTGTTATCCATGGAAGTTTCACGCATCCGGGCTCTGCGCGGCCCCAATCTGTGGAGCCGGCACACCGCGATCGAAGCCATCGTTTCCTGTTCCGAAACCGAGTGCAACATCGACTCGATCCCGGGCTACGAGGAGCGTCTGCGCAACCTGTTTCCCGAGATGGGCTTCCTGGAGGCCGACGGCCACCTGGGCTCGATCTCGGTAGCCCATGCCCTCGAACTCGCGGCCCTCGGCCTGCAGGCCTGCGCCGGTTGTCCGGTGACCTTCAGCCGCACCTCCAACACCCTCGAAAAGGGCACCTACCAGGTGGTGGTGGAATACACCGAGGAAAAAGTCGGTCGGCTGGCTTTCGACCTGGCTGTGGCGCTGTGTCGTGCCGCCCAAACCGATGGCTCCTTCGACCTGGCCAGCGCCCTGGCGCGCCTGCAGGAACTCGACGAGGACGTGCGTCTCGGCCCCTCCACAGGTTCCATCGTGCAGGCTGCCGTGGCGCGTGGCATTCCCTTCCGCCGCCTGACCGAAGGCAGCCTCGTGCAGTTTGGCTGGGGCAGCAAGCAGCGTCGCATCCAGGCCGCCGAAACCGACCTTACCAGCGCTGTGGCCGAATCCATTGCCCAGGACAAGGAACTCACCAAGACGCTGCTGCGCGCCGCCGGCGTGCCGGTGCCGCTCGGCCGTTCGGTGACCAGCGCCGAAGATGCCTGGCTGGCCGCCAAGGAAATCGGTGGCCTCGTGGTGCTCAAGCCCCGCGACGGCAATCAGGGCAAGGGCGTGGCCGTCAAGCTGCGCACCAAGGAAGAAGTCATGGCGGCCTACAAGGTCGCCTACGAAGTCAGCGATGATGTGCTGGTGGAGCGCTACCTGCCCGGGCACGACTACCGTCTGCTGGTCATTGGCGACAAGCTGATCGCTGCAGCGCGCCGCGAGCCGCCGCTGGTTATCGGCGACGGCAAGCGCACCATCCGCGAACTGGTCGATCACGTGAACAGCGACCCCCGTCGCGGCACCGGTCACGCCACCTCGCTGACCAAGATCCGTTTCGACGAGATTGCGCTTGCGACCCTCGCCAACCAGGGTTTTGAAGCTACCTCGGTGCCGGCGAAGGGCAAGCGCGTAATCCTGCGCAACAATGCCAACCTGTCCACCGGCGGTACCGCTACCGACGTGACCGACGACGTCCATCCCGAGGTGGCCGAGCGGGCCATCGCGGCGGCCAAGAATATCGGTCTGGATATCTGCGGCGTGGATGTGGTGTGCGAGAGCATGCTTGAACCCCTCGAAGCGCAGAGCGGCGGCATCGTGGAAGCCAACGCCGCCCCCGGCCTGCGCATGCACCTGCAGCCGTCCTACGGCAAGGGCCGCCCGGTGGGCGAGGCGATCATCGCCAACATGTACAAGCACGGCGAAAACGGCCGCATTCCGGTGGTTGCCGTGGCCGGCACCAACGGCAAGACGACCACCGTGCGCCTCATCGCCCATCTGCTGGGCGTCAGCGGCAAGCGGGTCGGCATGACCAACTCCGACGGCGTGTACGTGCAGAAGCGCCGCATTGATACCGGCGACTGCAGCGGCCCGCGCAGTGCGCGCAACATCCTGCTGCACCCGGACGTGGACGCGGCGGTGTTCGAAACCGCCCGCGGCGGCGTGCTGCGCGAAGGCCTGGCTTTCGACCGCTGCGACGTGGCGGTGGTGACCAACATCGGCATGGGCGACCACCTGGGGTTGTCGTACATCAGCACCGTGGAAGACCTGGCGGTGGTGAAGCGGGTCATCGTGCAGAACGTGGCCCAGCACGGCACCGCCGTGCTCAACGCTGCCGACCCGATGGTCGTCCGCATGGCCGGCGCCTGCCCGGGTTCGGTGCTGTTCTTTGCCGCCGACCAGTACAACCCGGTTCTCGCCACCCATCGGGTGCAGGGTCACCGGGTGGTTTTTGTGGATGGCGATGCCATCGTGGCGGCCAAGGGGGCGGACGAGTTCCGCGTGCCGCTGGCCGGCATTCCGATCACCCGCAACGGCACGATCTCCTTCCAGATCGAAAATGCCATGGCCTCCATCGCCGCGGCCTGGGCGCTGGGGCTTGCGCCGGAAGTCATCGTCAAGGGTGTGGCCACTTTCGTGAACGATGCGGCCACTGCGCCGGGCCGTTTCAACGTGTTCGACTACAAGGGCGCGACCCTGATTGCCGACTACGGCCACAATCCGGATGCGATCCTGGCGCTGGTGCAGGCTGTCGAGAGCATGCCGGCCAAGCGTCGCTCGGTGGTGATCAGTGGTGCCGGCGACCGGCGCGACGAGGACATCCGCGAGCAAACCCGCATCCTCGGCAGTGTGTTCGATGACGTGGTGCTGTACCAGGACGAATGTCAGCGCGGCCGTTCGGATGGCGAGGTGCTGGCACTTTTGCGTGCCGGTCTGGCCGATGCCACGCGGACGAAGGACGTGTCAGAGATTCGCGGTGAATTTCTGGCCATCGATTCGGCCCTGGCCAAATTGCAGTCCGGCGACCTGTGCCTGATCCTCATCGACCAGGTCGAAGAGGCGCTCGAGCACATCGCCAGGCGGATCGCCGAAGCGACAGCCTGATCGTTGCGCCGGTCGTTTTAACGGAAGCCTTCCGCCAGCTGGTGGAAGGCTTCCGTCATTTCAGAGGCCTGGATTTCGGTCCAGCCGAGTTCGTCGGCGAGGATGCGGGCCACGGCGGGGGCGGCTTCACTGGCGGCCGTGGTATCGACAAAGAGTGCGCGACTGCGCCGGGCCAGCACATCCTCGACACTGCGGGCCTGTTCGAAGCGGGCGGCGTAGCGGACTTCGGCTTCGCTGAGGCTGAGTGCCGGGTGAATTTGCCTGTTGGCGCCAGGTAGCCCTGCGATGCTGTGGCGATCGGTGCCCAATACGTCATTCGACGGGGAATCCGGGCTGGCATGCAGGCGCAGGTTTTCGGTTGCGCTGGCGCGGCGGACCAGTCCGCCGGCGGCCTCGGCCCGGTCGATGATTTCCTGCCCCATGCGCCGGTAGGTAGTCCATTTGCCGCCGGCCACCGAGACCAGCCCGCTTTTGGAAACCTGGATCACGTGTTCCCGCGACAGGCTGGCGGTGGCGCTACCCTGGCCGGACCCGATGAGCGGGCGCAGGCCGGCGAAGGCGCTGCGCACGTCGCTTCGGGTGGGCGGCCGGGTCAGGTAGCGGGAGGCTGTGTCGAGGATGAAGTCGATTTCTGCCGCCAGCGGTCGGGGCTCGAGAGGGGTGTCGTGGCGCGGGGTGTCGGTGGTGCCGAGCAGTACCTTGCCCTGCCACGGGATGATGAACAGCACACGGCCGTCGGCGGTGTGGGGAATCAGCAGGGCGGTGTCACCGGGGAGGAAGTCCCGGTCCACCACCACGTGGGCGCCCTGGCTGGGGGCGAGCTGGCTGGACGTGGTGGGCTCGTCGAGGCGGCGGATGTCGTCGGCCCACACGCCAGCAGCGTTGATAACGACGCGGGCTGCGACGGTGAAGCGCTCGCCGCGTTCCGCATCCCGCGCTTCGACGCCACGCACCTGGCCGTCTTCGCGGCGCAGGCCTTCGACCGGTAGGTAGTTGAGCGCCAGCCCGCCCAGATCCAGCACGGTGCGCATCAACGTGATGGCCAGCCGGGCATCGTCGAAGCGGGCGTCCATGTAGGCGATGCCGCCGACGAGGCCCCACTGCCGGACCGTCGGCAATGCAGCGATTGTCTCTGCCACCGACAGCAGTTTGCTGGCGCCCAGGCTGCGACTGCCGGCCAGCCAGTCGTAGGCGCTCAGGCCGACGTCCAGCATGAGCCTGTCCCACTGGCGATAGACCGGCACGACGAAGCGCTGGGGATGAACCAGGTGGGGGGCGTTGCGGAGCAGGGTGGCGCGCTCGGCCAGGGCTTCGCGGACGAGGCCGATGCGGCCTTGCGCCAGGTAGCGCACGCCGCCGTGGACGAGCTTGGTGGAGCGGGAGCTGGTGCCCTTGGCGAAGTCGTGGGCTTCGAGCAACAGGGTCGAGTGACCACGTGCCGCCGCATCGACGGCGCAGCCGAGGCCGGTGGCGCCGCCGCCGATGACCAGCACATCCCAGCGTGGTGTGGTGCGCAGGCGTGCGAGCAGTTCGGTGCGCGTCATGGCATGGCCCAGCCACGGGCGCGGTCCACCGCCCGGTGCCATTCGGTGAGGCGGGCTGTACGCCAGTCGGCGTTGCGGGTGGGTTCGAAGACGCGTTCGGCCTGCCAGTGGCTGGCCAGCTCGGTCGTATCGCGCCAGACACCCACGGCAAGTCCGGCGAAGAAGGCGGCGCCCAGGGCCGTCGTCTCCGTCTGGCGAGGGCGGATCACCGGCACGCCTAGGAGATCGGCCTGGGTTTGCATCAGCAAGTCGTTGCGGGCCGCGCCGCCGTCCACCCGCAGTTCGCTGAGCAGGCCGGCGCCGTCGCGGTTCATGGCATCCACCAGGTCCACCGTTTGCAGGGCGATGGCGTCGAGGGCTGCGCGGGCGATGTGGGCCTTGGTGACACCGCGGGTCAGCCCGACCAGCGTGCCGCGGGCGTAGCCATCCCAGTAGGGGGCACCGAGGCCGGCGAAAGCGGGCACCAGTACGGCGCCGCCGCTGTCCGGCACCGAGGCGGCAAGGGCTTCGATATCGGCGGCCTTTTCGATAAGCCCGAGCCCGTCGCGCAGCCACTGGACCACCGCACCGCCGATGAAGACACCGCCTTCGAGCATGTAGTCGGTACGCCCCTTCATGCGCCAGCCGAGGGTGGTGAGGAGGCGGTGTTGCGATTCCACCGGCTGCTGGCCGGTATTGAGCATCAGGAAGCAGCCGGTGCCGTAGGTGTTCTTGGCCGAACCGGGCGTCAGGCAGGCCTGGCCGAAGGTGGCCGCCTGCTGGTCGCCGGCCAGCCCGCCGATGGGAATGGCGGCGCCGAACAGGGCTGGGGCGGTGTCGCCGAGCACGCCGCTGGTATCCACCACTGCCGGCAGCAGCGCGCGGGGGGTGCGGAAGAGGGCCAGCAGCTCGTCGTCCCAGCACTGGCGGTGGATGTCGAAGAGCATCGTGCGCGAGGCATTGCCGGGGTCGGTAACGTGGCGGGCGCCGGCGGTGAGCTGCCACACCAGCCAGCTGTCGATGGTGCCGAAGGCCAGTTCGCCGGCTTCGGCCCGGCGGCGGGCGGCGGGCGTGTGATCGAGCAGCCAGGTGATCTTGGTGGCCGAAAAGTAGGCGTCCAGCTCAAGGCCGCTACGGGCGCGGATCAACCCCGCGTGGCCGGCTTCGCGCAGGCGCTCGCAGTCGGGCACGGTGCGGCGATCCTGCCAGACAATGGCCGGGGCCAGCGGGCGGCCAGTGGCGCGTTCCCACAGCACCGTGGTTTCCCGCTGGTTGGCAATGCCGATGGCGGCCACGTCGCGGGCGGCGAGCCCAGCCTGGTGCAGGGCCTGGCGGGCGCAATCGAGCTGGGTCTGCCAGATTTCCAGCGGATCGTGCTCGACCCACCCGGGCTGGGGGTAGAACTGGCGGAATTCCTGCTGGACGCTGGCGAGCGCCCGGCCTTCGGCATCGAAGACGATGGCCCGGCTGCTGCTGGTGCCCTGGTCCAGGGCGAGAAGGCAGGACATGGTGGCGAGGCGTCAAGGAAGGGGACGCCAGACAATTTACTCCCGATTGCCGCTGCCTGACTGCTTCTGTGGGTCGGACTTCAGTCCGACAACACGGGTTCAGACAGGCACTGTCGGACTGAAGTCCGACCCACAGAATGGGCTGCCGTGTGTTTCAGCAGCCGCTTCCTTCGGGCCTGCGGGTGAAGCCGAAACCCCCGCCACCGCCGATGGACGGCTGGATGCAGATCATCAGGGCCAGGGAGCTGGCCGACTTGAGGATGTCCGGCGGGAAGGCGGAGAAAGGAATGGCGCGCTCCACGACCGATTTGACGAAGGCGATTTCCTCCTGCTGGTCGCCGGCCCGGACGACCACGAAGCTCTTCAGGGAGCCATCCGGGTTGAGGCGCACCTGGATGGCAGCGTTGTGCATGCCCCGGGCGCGCGGATCATTCTTCACGAAGGAGGCGCTGCGGTTGAGCTTCTTGACCAGCGAGTCCATGTAGAACTCGAGGCTGAAGGGATCGACCGGCGGGCTGTTGGGGATGCGTTCGATCAAGTCGTCGGGATCGTTGCGGTGGCGGCTGCCGCCTTCGCGCGGGCGCTCGCGGGCAATGTCGCGGGCCATGGCCATGGAGCGTTCAGCCAGGTCGGGCTTGGGCTTGCTCTTGGCTTCGGTCGCCAGTTCATTGAGGAAGCTGTCCATCTCCTCCTTTTGCGCGACGCTCCACTTGGGTGTTGGCTCGGCCGTGCGCACGGCCGGTGCGTTCGACTTGCGGGCGGTGAGAATGCGCGGCTTGGGCTCGGCTTTCTGTGCCTTGACGGGTTTTGCCTTGACAGGCGGGGTGGGCGGCGCAGTGGCGATTTTTGTTGGCGGCTTGACTGGCCGCGGTGCCAGGCGGGCCTCCATGCGTGGCTGGGCGCGACTATCCCCTTCCGGCTTCTGGAGCTGGATCAGAAGGACGAGCGCATGGATGAGCACTGACACCGCGAGCGCCAGGTAGAGCGGTCGCGACGAGGGAGTGTATTGCGGTTGGAACATCGGCCGGATTCTAGACCGGCGGGTGTGACATCGGGACGCTTTTTGTAACCGTTTGAGTGTCGACGTGCGCCTTTCATATAACCCGATCTTGTTACGCGTTGAGTTCTTTTGCAGATTCCGGAATATATAAAGCCGTTTTTATTGGTTTGGTGCACTGCCGGTCCTCCCTAGACTCGGGTCCTGACTCGATTCCAAGGAGAACTCCATGTCCCCGACCCGCTCTGTATTCCGCCCCGCTTTGGCGATTGTGGCGGGCCTGGCTGTTTTGCAGGCCGTTCCGGCGTTCGCCGACACGACGCTCCTCAACGTTTCCTATGACGTTTCGCGGGAGCTCTACAAGGACATCAACCCGGCCTTTGCTGCCCAGTGGCAGCGCACGGCTGGCGAGAAGCTGACCATCAACCAGTCCCACGGTGGCTCCAGCAAGCAGGTTCAGTCGGTTGTGGCGGGCCTCGATGCAGACGTGGTGACCATGAACCAGGCGCCGGATATCGAACTGCTGGCGAAGCAGGGCCTTACCTCGCCGGACTGGCGCAAGGCTTTTCCGCATGCGGCGACGCCCTACACGACGACAACGATCTTCCTTGTCCGCAAGGGCAACCCGAAGGGCATCAAGGACTGGCCGGATCTGGTCCGTCCCGGCCTGCAGGTGATCGTTCCTAATCCGAAGACTTCCGGTAACGGTCGTTACACGTATCTGGCTGCCTGGGGCTACGCGCTGCAAAAGACCGGTACGGATGCCGGCGCCAGGGATTTCGTCACCAAGCTGTTTGCCAACGTGCCGGTGCTCGACGGTGGCGGTCGCGGTGCGACGACCACCTTCACCCAGCGCGACATCGGCGATGTACTGATCACCTTTGAAAACGAAGCCGTGCTGATCGACCAGGAAGTCGGTGGCGACAAGTTCGACGTGGTTTATCCGTCCCTGTCCATCGAGGCGGCGGCCCCCGTGGCGGTGGTGAACAAGGTGGTCAACAAGCGCGGCACCCGCAAGGTGGCCGAGGCTTACCTGAACTTCCTGTTTGCCCCGGAAGGCCAGGAGATCATCGCCAAGCACCATTTCCGCCCCCGCGATCCGGCGGTGCTGAAGAAGTACGCCAGCCGCTTCCCGACGGTGAAGACTTTCACCGTGGAGCAGAAGCTGGGCGGCTGGGATGCGGTGCAGAAGGTGCATTTTGCCGATGGCGGCGTGTATGACCAGATCGTGGTGAAACGTTGATGGCGGCATCCCGAACCTTCCGCGTGTTGCCGGGCTTTGGTTTGAGCCTGGGCTACACCCTCGCCTGGCTGTCGCTGATCGTGTTGATCCCCCTTGTGGCGGTCTTCGTGAAAGCCGGCTCCCTGGGGCTGGATCACTTCCTGGCGGCGGTGTCGTCGCCACGGGTGATTGCGTCCTACAAACTCACCTTTGGCGCGTCGCTGATTGCCGCGCTGATCAACACCTTCTTCGGCCTGATGCTGGCCTGGGCGCTGGTGCGCTATTCCTTCCCCGGCAAGCGCCTGGTGGATGCACTGGTGGATTTGCCCTTCGCGCTGCCGACGGCGGTGGCGGGTATTGCACTGACGGCGCTTTACGCCAAGAACGGCTGGGTCGGCAAGCTGCTCGAGCCGCTGGGCATCCAGGTGGCGTTTACGCCGCTGGGGGTGCTGGTGGCGCTGGTCTTCATCGGCTTGCCCTTCGTGGTGCGCACGGTGCAGCCGATCCTCGAGGATCTGGACACGGAATACGAAGAGGCGGCAGTGAGCCTCGGTGCCAACCGCTGGCAGGCCTTCCGCTATGTGGTCTTTCCGACCGTGCTGCCGGCGCTGATGACCGGCTTTGCGATGGCCTTTGCCCGCGCGGTAGGGGAATACGGTTCGGTGATCTTCATCGCCGGCAACATCCCGATGGTGTCGGAAATCACCCCGCTGATGATCATCACCAAGCTTGAGCAATACGACTACGCCGGGGCGACCGCCATCGCGGTGGTCATGCTGCTTATCTCGTTCGTGCTGCTGCTGGTCATCAACGGCCTGCAGGCATGGACTGCCAAACGTACCGGGAGGGAACGCTGATGTCCGGCGCAGCTGCTGTATTGCACGGGGTCGGCGATCAGGCCGGCCGCTTTGAATCGAAGGCCGCGACCCGTGAGCCGAAGCTGGTGAAGTGGGCGATTCTCGGCACGTCGCTGACCTTCTTCGCGATCTTTTTGCTGCTGCCGCTGGTGGCGGTGTTCGTGGAGGCGTTTCGCAAGGGCTGGGAGGTGTACATCTCGGCACTGATCGACGCCGATGCGATCTCGGCGATCAAGCTGACCCTGATTGCCGCGGCAATCTCGGTGCCGCTGAACCTGTTCTTTGGCGTTGCGGCTGCGTGGTCCATCACCAAGTTCGAGTTTCGCGGCAAGCATCTGCTGATCACCCTGATCGACCTGCCGTTCTCGGTGTCGCCGGTGGTGTCGGGCCTGATCTACATCCTGGTCTTTGGTGCCCAGGGCTGGTTCGGGCCGTGGCTGGCGGAGCATGACCTGAAGGTGGTCTTTGCGGTGCCGGGCATCGTGCTGGCGACGATCTTCGTGACCTTCCCCTTCGTCGCCCGCGAGCTGATTCCGCTGATGGAAGCCCAGGGCAAGGACGAAGAGGAGGCCGCCGTGGTGCTGGGCGCCAAGGGTTGGCAGACCTTTTGGTACGTGACCCTGCCCAACGTGAAGTGGGGCCTGCTCTACGGGGTGATCCTGTGCAACGCCCGGGCGATGGGCGAGTTTGGCGCGGTGAGCGTGGTGTCGGGCCATATCCGCGGCATGACCAACACCATGCCGCTGCACGTCGAGATTCTTTACAACGAATACCAGTTTGCCGCCGCCTTTGCGGTGGCCTCCCTGCTGGCGCTGCTGGCGCTCGTCACCCTGGTCATCAAGACCTGGGTGGAGCATCAGGCCGGCAAGGCGAACCAGTTATCCGAGGAATAAGATCATGAGCATCCAGGTCAAGAACATCCGCAAGGAATTCGGCAGCTTCACTGCCCTCAAGGACGTGTCCCTCGACTTTCCCACCGGCGAGCTGGTAGCGCTGCTGGGCCCTTCCGGTTGCGGCAAGACGACCCTGCTGCGCATCATCGCCGGGCTGGAGTCGGCCGATAGCGGTCAGGTGCTGCTCGACGGCGCCGACGCCTCCGACACCCATGTGCGGGAACGTCAGGTGGGCTTTGTGTTCCAGCACTACGCCTTGTTCCGTCACATGAGCGTCTTCGATAACGTGGCCTTCGGGATGCGCATGAAGCCGCGCCGCGAGCGTCCGTCGGAGAGCGCCATCAAGGCCAAGGTGACCGAGCTGCTCAAACTGGTGCAGCTCGACTGGGTGGCCGACCGCTTTCCGTCGCAGCTTTCCGGCGGTCAGCGCCAGCGTATCGCCCTGGCTCGCGCCCTGGCGGTGGAACCGCGCGTGCTGCTGCTCGACGAACCCTTCGGTGCGCTGGACGCCAAGGTGCGCAAGGAGCTGCGCCGCTGGCTGCGCCGGCTGCACGACGAGCTGCACATCACCTCCATCTTTGTGACCCATGACCAGGAAGAAGCCCTGGAAGTGGCCGACCGGGTGGTGTTGATGGACCACGGCAAGGTGGAGCAGGTGGGGACGCCGGAAGAGGTGTATCGCCATCCGGCCTCGCCCTTCGTGTATGGCTTCCTCGGTTCGGTGAATCTGTTCCACGGGCGGGTCGAGGGCGACGCCGTGCATGTGGGCGACGACCTGCTGTTCCGCGACAAGGTGGCTTTTGGCAATGGTGCCGAGGTGTTTGCCTTTGCGCGGCCCCACGAGCTGAACATCGTGATCGATCCGCAGGAAACCAGCGGCGTGGCGGCGAAGATCAGCCGCATCCTGGCCTTTGGCGTGACGGCACGGATCGAGCTGGACGGCCTGAACGGTTCGACAGGGCAGCTTTTCGAGGTCGAAATCACCCGCGACGAAGTGGCCCGGCTGGGGCTGGAGGAAGGGCAGGCGGTGCGTCTGCTACCCTCTCGGCTGAGAGTATTTGAACGAGAGAAGGCCGCGATTGCCGAAGGCAGCGCGCCAAACTGGGTGATCTGATGAATTTCCAGCAACTGCGCATCATTCACGAGACGGTGCGCCGCAGTTTCAACCTGACCGAGGTGGCGAACGCGCTGTTCACCTCCCAGTCGGGGGTTTCCAAGCACATCAAGGATCTGGAGGACGAGCTCGGGCTCGAACTCTTCATCCGCAAGGGCAAGCGCCTGCTCGGCCTGACCGAGCCGGGGCAGGAGCTGGTGCACATCGTGGACCGCATGTTGATGGATGCCCGCAACATCAAGAGCATCGCCGACCAGTTCAGTAACAAGGACCACGGCCAGCTGACCATCGTCACTACCCACACCCAGGCCCGTTACGCGCTGCCGCGGGTGGTGACGCAGTTCAAGCAGGCTTTTCCGAAGGTGCACCTGGTGCTGCATCAGGCCAGCCCGGCGGAGATCGTCACCATGCTGCAGGACGGGCGGGCCGAGATCGGCATCGCCACCGAATCCCTCGCCGGGGTGCCTGACTTCGTGTCATTTCCGTATTACGGCTGGCATCACTCGGTGATCGTGCCGGTGGGGCATCCGCTGGAGTCGGTGGAGCCGCTGACGCTGGAGGCGATCGCCGAACATCCGCTGATCACCTACCACGAGGGCTTCACGGGTCGGGCAAAGATTGACGAGACCTTTGCCAGGGCAGGCCTCGCGCCGGACATCGTCATGTCGGCCCTCGATGCGGACGTGATCAAGGCCTACGTGGAGCTGGGGCTGGGCATCGGCATCGTTGCGTCGATGGCCTATGACCCGAACCGGGATCAGGGCCTGAAAATGCTGGCGAGCAGCCACTTGTTCGAGGAGAACGTGACCCGCATCGCCGTGCGGCGCGGGCACTTTTTGCGCGGTTTTGCCTATTGCTTCATCGAGCTGTGCTCGCCGGAACTCACCGAGGCGGTGGTGCGGTCGGCCCTGCGGCCGGAGAAGGATCTTTACGGAGCCGAGCTTTAAGCGCTGCGCCGGCCTGGCCTGATGTCGTCGAGCTGGCCCAGGGGCAGGTCCTGGCCAGCGGCCTGCAGCGCCAGCAGTATTTCCAGGCCCCGCGGCCACGGGCCGTGGCCGGAGTCCACATTGATGTGGCCGGCGGGGCCGATTTCCTCAAGCTGGCAGCCCCAGCGATCTGCCCAGTAGGCCGCGGATGACAGGCGCACCCACGGGTCGTTGGTGCTGGCGACGACGATGCCCGATACACCAAGGGGCTGGCGGGGAATCCAGCTGGCTACGCTGTCCTGTTCCGGGTGGCTGTTCTCGTTACGCAGGCCGTGGGGCGTAAAGCGTTCCGGATCGGCCGGGGCAACGAGCATCAGCCCGGCTACCCGGCCCGGGCGGTTTGCCGCGGCGACCACCGCGGCCAGGCAACCGAAACTGTGGGCAACAAGCCACACCGGGCCTGGCGAATGGTCAATTGCGTCGCCCACGGCGTTGGCCCAGTGAGCCAGTTGGGGGCGCTCCCAGTCGATGCCGCCTACGCGCCGCGTGCAGGGCAGTTGCGTTTCGAGCCAGCTTTGCCAGTGTTGCGGTTCGCTGCCGTGGAAGCCGGGGACGATGAGGGTGGTGTGCTGCAGAGTCATGGGGCGAGTCTAGGGACGCTGTTCATTCGGTAGAACCAAGAAAATCGTGAAAGCTTATTCTCGGCACGGGAATGGCTGCGTCCGTTGGAGATCGTTCAGAGAAAGCGGAAGGCGAGCCCGGCAACCAGTGTCGGGAGCAGGGCGGCGAGCAGGAGCCCGCCCGGATTCACCGCCTCGTCATCGAAGCTGCCTTTCAGGATCGAAGTACCGGCCGGGTTGGGCGCGTTGGCGATGATGGTCAGGCCGCCACCCGTCACCGCACCGGCGACCAGTGCGTATTTGAAGTCGTCCGACAAACCTTCGACCAGCGAGCCCAGGTAGGTCAGCGCGGCATTGTCCGTCAGCGCGGTCAGGGCCGTGGCGCCGATAAAGACCGCATCGCTGCTCATGCTCATCAGGAGCGGCTGCAGCCACCACTGCTGCAGGCCGCCAAGGACCACCAGGCCGGCCAGGAAGAAGGCCACCAGCAAGCCTTCCTTGAGGATCAGGCGGTCCTGGTGGCGTGCGTAGGCGTGGGAAATGCCGAGAAAGAACAGGAACAGGCCGAGGAAGAGCGGCGGATGATGGGCAAAGACGACGACGCCGCACAGGAAGGCGATATGTACCAGCGTCAGAAAGGGAGGTACCGCCTCGTCTGCGCTGGAGGCTTTTGCGGTCGCGATGGCAGCCAGTTCGCGGCGGAAGGCCAGGGTGACGCCAAGGGCGTTGATGCTTACCGCAATGGCGGCCTTCCAGCCGAACTCGGCCAGCATGAAGTTGATGTCCCAGCCCCATTTGCCTGCCACCATCAGCACCGGCGGGGCGGCAAACGGGGTCAGGGTGCCGCCGATGGAAATATTCACGAAGAGCACGCCGAGGGTGGCGTACTTGAGCCGGGTGGACAGGCCGCGGCTGAAAAACTGGTCGCGCAGGATCAGCGCGGCGAGGGTCATCGCCGCCGGCTCGGTGATGAAGGAGCCGAGCAGCGGGACCAGGGCCATCACGGTGAAATAGCTGGCCATCGAGCCGGGCAGCGGCGCGGCGCGGGCGATCAGCCCGACCGCGGCAGTGGCCGTGCGCAGGATCGGCCGCGTGCCGGCGATCACCATGATGGCAAAGACGAACATCGGCTCGGTAAAGTTGCGCGATTCGATGTATTCGGTGGCCGCGCTGGCGCCGATGATGGCGAACATGGCGATCATCAGGACCATCGCCCAGAAACCGAACACCACTTCGACCTCGCCGAGCAGGTGCCACAGGCCGGCGTGGGTCGGGCGTGTATGGGCCAGATGTTCGAAGAAGCGGGTGGCGAAGGTGTGCAGGATCGCGATGGCGAACAGTGCTGCACCGATCAACTCGATGAGGGTCGGAGTCACGGGGGGAGTTCCTTGGCGCGATGGTCGGGGAGAGCGGAAGACTTCTGTGCGCTGAATTTTACACGTCTCACTGCCCGACTCCGGCGGGCTGGCCGGCTATCGCGCTGCCGCCGGAGCCAGTTGTGCGGCGATATGCCCGGCGGCGGCCTCGAATTCGGCGACCGGCAGCGGTCGTGCAAAGTGATAGCCCTGCGCGTAATGGCACCCCATGTGGCGCAGGAGGTCGGCATGGGCGGCGGATTCCACGCCCTCGGCCACCACGTCCAGACCCAGGCTGCGCCCCATGGCAATGATCGCTTCGACGAGCGTCCGCTCGTTGCCGTCGTCGTGCATGTCGAGCACGAAAGACTTGTCCACCTTGAGGGTGTCTACCGGAAAGCGCTTGAGATAGGACAGGGATGAGTAGCCCGTGCCGAAGTCGTCCAGATAGACCCGCATGCCGAGCCCGTGGGCAGCATCGAGCCAGGCCCGGGCCTGATCCACGTCGGCCAGCAGCACGCCCTCGGTAATTTCCAGGGCAATGCTCTGGGGCGGGACGGCGTAGCGGCGCAGCGTTTCGGCGAGGATCTCCGGCGACAGTCCATCGGGGATCTGCCGGCCGGATACGTTGAATGAAATCCGGTAGTCATGCCCGGCGGCCCGCCACGCGGAGATCTGCCGGCACACGGAATCGAAGACCCACAGGCCGATCTCGTCGATGATGCCGGTTTGTTCGGCCAGCGGGATGAACGCGTCCGGCGAGACGAGGCCGCGTTCCGGGTGACG
The DNA here is from genome assembly GCF_008107625.1 of Zoogloea oleivorans. Classification (GTDB taxonomy): domain Bacteria; phylum Pseudomonadota; class Gammaproteobacteria; order Burkholderiales; family Rhodocyclaceae; genus Zoogloea; species Zoogloea oleivorans. The sequence goes on along the minus strand of NZ_SDKK01000008.1, from coordinate 92,251 downwards.
CCAGCGTATCAGTGCTTCGGCACCCACCAGGCGGCGGGCGTGAAGATCGACGACCGGCTGGTAGAAGAGCACGAACTCTTCCTTGTGCAGCGCCTGGCGCAGGTCTTTTTCCAGTTGCCGACGGTGTTCGGCAATCCGGCTCAGGGTAGGGTCGAAGAAGACGTGGGTGTCGCCACCGGCTGCCTTGGCCTTGTCCACGGCCAGTTCGGCATGACGCAGCAGGGTCGGGACGTCCTCCCCGTCATTCGGCGCAAGGGCAATCCCGATACTGGCATGGAGGACGATGGGCGAGCCTTCCACCAGATAAGGCTGGCGCAGCAGATTAACGATGCGTCCGACCACCTTGAGGGCCGTGGCGGAACGACTGACGTTCTGCAGCATGACGACAAAAATGTCGGCGGCCAGGCGGGCAACCGTATCGCTCTCCTTGACGCAGGAAAGCAGACGGCTGGTCACGACACGCAGGACCTCATCGCCAGCGGGCAGGCCGATGCCCTCATTGACCTTGCTGAAGCCGTCCAGATCGACCATCACCAGCGCCAGGCCGCTGCTCTGCCCCTGGGCAAGGCTGGCGACACCATCGCGCAGGCGCTGCTCGATGCCATGGCGGTTGGCGAGCCCGGTCAGCGGATCGGTGATGGCTTGCCGGCGGGCCAGGGCTTCTGCTTCCTTGAGGGTGGATACGTCGTGCACCACGCCCTGCAGCAGGCCATCGCCGATCGGGCTGAGGACCATGTTGAGCCAGCGCCGTTGGCCGCCGGCGTCGTGCAGGCACACGTCGCCGGCGTGGGCGGTGTCGTCGACGAAGGGGCCTTCAATGAGTGGGGTCAAGGGCGTGAGTGTTTCCCACGGCAGATCAAGAAGGCGCAGGCCGCCGGCTGGCGCGTCGCTGGGCGGCAGGTTGAGTTCCCGGTGGAAGGCGGGGTTGGCGGAGATGACGGTCCCGCTTCGGTCGATGATGAAAATGCCGGTTTCGGCGTTATCAAAGATCGCGTGGTATTTACGCTCGTCCACCTCGCGCTGACGGTGCAGGCTGCGCTCTTCTTGCAGCGCCACGACGAGGCGGTCAGCGAGCTGGTTGACGTCGTTGGCCAGGCGGCCGATCTCGGTGTTGGCATGCCCCGGTGGAATGGCCAGGCGTTCGCCGGACACCGGGTCCATGCCATGCAGGCGGTTCGACATCGAGGCAATCGGGCGGGCCACGAACAGCAGCATGGCTCCCGCCACGGAAGCGGCCACGAAGAACAGTTGCCAGCCCACTTGCACGGCGGCCAGCCTGACTTGCGCGGAGATTTCGGCGGCGATGACCTGCGGGTCGGCAACGAGATGGATCTCGCCGATGATCCGGGCAGGCTCGAAGGGGGAGTGGATGGCGCGCTGCAGGGCCAGTGGACTGCCGTCGCTGCCGGCGGCTGGACCCTGGCGCCGGCTGGCGGCCAGTTCCCGACCGCTTTCGATGATGCGGACCTCGAAGACCTCGCTGTTGCCCAGCAGGCCGAGGGCGATCTCGCTGGCCAGCCCTTCGTCCTTGACGAAGCAGGCGGCCTGCAGCGTGCGCTCGACGGTGTGGAGGAGCTGGTCGAAGCGTACGACGGCCCGCTGGCGGGTTTGCTCGCTGGTGGCGTGCACGGTGTAGGCCAGGCTGCCCATTCCGGCAACCAGGACAACCAGGATGCTGGCGATCAGGGAGCGGAGCAGAAGGCCGTGGGGGATCAGCTTCATGGACACTTTTAAGCGTTCAAGGCGCCATTTCGAGGACCACGCGCAAGTCCGGCGTGAGCTGGCTGCGCTCCAGGTAGCCTATTCCGCCGGGAATGGCCTGGATCAGCGGGCCGACATCTTCCGTGTTCTCGGTTTGCATGGGCGGACTGGTCTTGCCGGAAAAGATGAGTCGTGCCCAGTAGGCGTTGATCTCGGAAAGATCCTTGCCCACCAGTCGGCGGTAAAACTCCTTGCGCAGAGGGCTCGACGTCGGCTGGTCGATGGGCATTGCCGCCTGGCCGGAAGGCAGTTTGCGGTAACGTCCGAGGAAAATGTTGACGACTTCCTCGCGGCTGAGGCGGGTAATGCCGAGGCGGGTGTCGACGGCCACGACCAACTCTGCCCTGGCTGCGGTGGCAAAGAGGCTGAGGGCGAGGGCCAGCAGGCATCGCTGCAGACGCATGGCGGGCTTAGAAGACAAAATCGAGGGCGAGGCTGAAGACCGTCATGCGGCCGTCCCACCCGGATGTTGTTTCGCGGAACAGGAAGCGGGAGTCGGGTTGCCCATGAGTCCGGTCCACCTGCGCCTTGAGGGCCAGGTTTTGGGCGAAATCCCAGCGGGTACCGATGAAGATCGTCCGCTGGTCGGAATGGGAATAGGACAGCGCGTAGCGGATCACCGCGGCCTGTGCTGCCGGCATTTCGGCCGGCAGCGAAAGCGGCGAGCTACGGGTTTGCGAGTAGCCCGTGTAGGGCGTGAAGTTGCCCAGGCGGTAGGCGCCGATCAGGTAGCCCGCCCAGGAGTCTTCGTACTGGTCGGTTTCGTTGTGGATACGGTTCACCATGCCCTGGATCTGCAGTGCTCCCTGCTCGTAGACCACCCCGAGTGAGTCGTAGTGGCTCCAGGTTCCTTGTGCGGCCAGTTGCGGGGCGAGGCCGAGGACGTCGATTCCGGCGAACTCGTTGATGGGCATTTCGTGGCTGAAGCGAATCGCGGTATGCCCCAGACGTACCTGCCAGGGGCCCGACAGATAATCCACGTGGCCGCCAAACATCCGCGATCCTTGCAGGTTCCAGCTCAGGCCAGGTGCCACCGGGGCCCGTTCGGCGGCATGCCCGGCAAACAGCTTGCCGCGCAGCAGTCCACTGCCGAGCTGTGTGGTGGCGGCCAGGTCTAACCCGTCGAAATAGCTGAATACCAGCGGGCCGTAGAACTCGACCGGTGGTCGGACCGTCAGGTTGGCGTAACCGACCAGTCGCGAGTCGGAGAGCATGAAGAATTCGGTGCCGATTCGTCCGGCGCGCAGGCTCCATTCGGGCGAGAAGTCGTGGCGCAGGAAGGCCCAGGTGATTTCCGGGCCAAAGCCGTTGTCGTAGCGATAGCGGCTGACTGCCTGCAGCACGGCCTCCGTGCGCTCGCCGAAGCGATAGTTGGCCTGTACGCCGAGTACTGAATCGATTTTGCCGGACCAGTGGGTCGTGAGGCCCCGGGGCTGGGAGAGGTCGCGGACAAAGCCGGCGTCGCTGTCGTCGGAGCGTGCCAGACCGAGGGTCCCGAAGCCCTTGATGCCGAGGCGGGGCGGATCCTTGTCTTCGGCAGCCACTCCGATGGGCAGGGCGAGCGCCAGGGCGAAGAGGAGTGGATGAACAGGCTGAAGCATGAGGCAGGCCAGGGGCATAGCGTGCAAAACACAGGTGAATATAGTTTATCAGCCTGTTTGTAAGGGTTTCCCGCAGGCATCACGGTCCCGCAGAAAAACATATCCCGTCTCCGGAGCAATGCGAACTACGTCACGCCGCGCCACTGACGCCCCTCGGTGAGCGCACTCACCACATGCCATCAAGGGCCAGCACGACCCGCGGTAATTGTTTTGTCGGTACGTCTGGCGAGCGGTGGATGATGCCGCGGCCGGTATTGCCCTGCCACAGGCTGCCCTTCAGCAACGACACAGCAAACGGAGCGACGGACTCGATGCGCGTCTCCGGTCCGAAGAGTCCCGAGACCTCGTCGGGCTGCCCGCCGGCGTCGGCACCCAGCTTGCGCCGATCCGCTCCGCTGTCTGAAATCCATTCGGTACCGGGCCCCCGGTAGGTGCACAGCAGGCGGATGCCGACCCGATCCACGTGAAGGCGCGGGCACATGGCCTTGCCGATGACTTCCAGGCGCATGCCGATGCGTGGGCAGTCGAGGAGTTCGCCAAGAAGCTCGGTCAGCTGGCGGATGTCGTCAGCGAGGGCCGAGCGACCGGGGCCATCGGGCAGACCGGACAGGTCGGGCAGGGCTCCGGGTGACAGGCTGATGCGTAGCCCGCTGCCAAGACGCTGCCGGGAGGCATCGAGGTACGTGGCGATGGCCGGATCAATGGGGCGCTCCCAGACGGCCAGCTGTGTATCCGCCGCGAATATGTCGATCAGCTCGGCCGGTGTTTGGCTGATCAGGGTATGGGGAGGCGGGGCGAGGATGTCGCTACGTGCATTCATCGGGATGAGTGCCTGGATTGGCAGCTTAGTGGAGAAGGGCAATTCCGGTCGGGACCAATGCGATACCTGCGGCCATGAAACCGCTGTGCCAGGCAAAATCACCTGTTCAGGCCGGCCAGCACGAGTGCGAACAAAACCTTTGGCGACAAGCCGGCATCGGATGCTTCCGGCAGCAGATCGAGGAAGGCGGTAGCCAGCAGGACGCCGGTCGAGAAGCTGACCATCCGCGTCAGCCAGCGCCGGGGCAGCCCGAAGGTAAGCAGTGCGGCGACCAGCATGCTGAGCAGGCCGCCTGCCAGACTGGCGATGATGATGCCAGTCAGCGGGCTCGTGGCCGGAAGGTGCTCAAGTCGGGTTAGCATGGGCGATTGTCTAAATTTCAGGAATGAATGCAATGTTATAACATTGCATTCATTCCCACAAAGCACGCCCAATGAATAGCGCCTACATGCCTGCCGAAGTATCTGTTGATGAAGCCGCCTTCCTGGATCGGGCAGAAGCAGGTTGCCGGACCCGTGGCGCGAGCCTGACGCCGATTCGCCGGATGGTGCTAGCGCTGCTTCACCGTAATCCGAAGGGGCTCAAGGCCTATGACTTGCTGGAGCGGATCAAGGCGGACAAGCCGGGGGCTTCACCGCCAACGGTTTATCGGGCGCTGGATTTCCTGATCGAGCAGGGGCTGGTACACAAGATCGGACGAATGAACCTCTTCGTGGCCTGCAGCCAGTTGTGTCATCAGGCGCAAATACCCGGTTTGTTCCTGGTCTGTCCACGCTGCAATGGGGTGACCGAGCTGCAGGATGAAGAGGTGATTCGTACTCTTGCTGCCAGCCTGGTGGCGGCCGGGCACCAGCTGGAAAGCCAGGAGGTCGAGATTGGTGCGATTTGTCCGCAGTGCCGCAAGCCGGACTCGCAGCCGTAAGCACAGCCGGAGAGCCCAGGCTGGCGCAGTAGAGCCTTCAGGTTGCCGCGCGAATCCATTCGGCAACCGATGCGGGCGTTGGAATCCGGCCCGACGACACCAGTTTTTCGTTGATCACCAGCCCTGGCGTTTTCAGCACGTCGTAGGCAATGATCTGCTGCATGTCGGTGACCTTGGTGATTTCGGCTTCGACGCCGACGGCCGCCACCGCCTCGCGGGCGATCTCTTCAAGCTTTTTGCAATTGGCACAGCCCGGGCCCAGAACCTTGATGTTCAACATTTCAGACTCCTTTGAGTGAAGAACGTCCATGACGACTTGCCAGCGATAGCAGCGTCGCCAGTACAGCAATGAATCCAGCCAGCCAGAGGGCGAGCAGCAGCGGGGAGGTGCCGTCCACCCAGGCGCCGTAGGTGAGTCCGGCCGTTGCGCTGAACAGGGCAACGAGGCCAACGTAGGTCGCCGTTTTTCTGCGGCCGATGATGGCCGAGATGATCAGCATGCTTTGCAGGGAGAGCTCGGGGTCGGACATCAGGTAGGCCAGCAGCGGTCCGCGATGCATGCCCAGGTCGAGGAACATCTTGGCGATCGGAACTTCGACCAGGGTCGGGAAATACATGAACACCCCGAAGGTCACGCCCGCCAGGTTGCCGATGACCGAGTTGGTGCCGGCCAGCATTTCGATCCACTCGGGGCGTATCAGCACGCGGATCATGCCGACGACGAAAACGCCGATCACCAGCAGTGGAAAAATCTGCTTCACGAAGCGCCACGATTCCCACAGCCAGTCGCGCAACTGTTCTTCCGACAAGTGACGGCGCGCGATGGCGGACAGCACTGCCAGGCACACGGCGACCGCGAAAAACTTGCCAGTCAGGCCGACGCGCAGGCTGCCGGGTAGCGCCTGCACGGATAGCGCCGCCACCAGCAGCGTGACGGCGATCAGGCCAAGGCTGGTCCATGTCCAGGCGTTGGGGCCATTCTCGATGTTTTCGAGGCCGCGCCAGGCGCTCAGGCCGATGGCGCCCAGCAGGGTGATCAGCAGCACACCCTGCACCGACACTCCCTCTTCACCCTTCGAGGCGTCATAGGGAACGAGACGATCAAGCATGTCCTGCCAGGTGTGCGCATTGGCCAGTGGCAGGTCGATGTGCACATACGTGCCGGTGAACAGATTGAGCTTCAGCGTGCCGGCCAGCAGCAGCGCGACCCATACGAACAGGAACACAAGGGACATACGTCCCATGCCTTCGCCCTGGGCGGAAAAGGGATTGTCGGTCGCCAGATCGTGGGCTGCGTCGTCGCTGCGAAAGACCAGCGCCATGATGAGCCCGATGCCGATACCGAAGATCAGAGACAGGACGAAGCGCGCAATGGCGAGATCTGCCCCGATGACGCCGCCGGTATAAACCAGCGCAAGAATGTTGGCGGCCGGGGCGAAGAACAGAAAGGTGATCGCCGGCCCGAGCCCCGCGCCCTTCTTGTAGATGCCGGCGAAGAGCGGAACGATCGTGCACGAGCACACGGCCAGCAGGGAGCCGGCTGCGGCCGCTGCCGGATAGGAGACGGTCTTGCTCGAATTGCGGCCGAGGAAACGCGTGATCGTTTCCTTCGGGATCAGGGCCGCCATGGCGCCCGCGATAAAGAAGGCCGGCAACAGGCACAGCAGCACGTGCGCTGCGAGGTAAGCCGCAAGATTTCCCAGCCCACCGTACAAAACGCTCACAACCCCGGAAAGCAGCTCGTTCATGGCAATCTCCCTTACCAGCGAGTCCTCTTTTGCGTCGATCCTTTAGAGGCACATTCGCGAATACAAGTGTCTTTGCTGTGATGACGCTTCCGCCCCGGAAAGGATGCAGTCTTTTGCTGTTTTTTATTTTGCCGGCGGCCGGGGGACAAAACAGCAGACGTGCCCGGCCTCGTCAAGCTGCACCTGGCAAGCCTGCGACATGTGCTCCCGCAAGCGTTCTCGCGCACGCTGCACCCGGGATTTTGCACCCGGCAGTGACAGCCCCTTCATTTCTGCAAACGCGGCCTGCGACATGCCGCCGAGATCGCACAGGCTGAGGGCTTCCCGATCGTCCGCCGACAGCTCGGACAGCACTCGCGGCAGGCACTGGGCAAGCAGATCGACCGCTGCATCGTCAGGTTCTGAAGTGGCAAGATTGTCGGGTAGTGGAAGCGCGACACGGGTCTTCCGGAAGTGATCCATCAGAAGATTGCGTGCCACTTCGAAGAGCCAGGCCCGTGCGTTGTGCACCGTGCAGAAGGCCTGCCCTTGTCGGCATGCCCTGAGAAACAGTTCCTGTACCAGATCGTCCGCCTCGTCCGGGTCGCTCAGTCGATGGCGCAAATAGCGACGTAACTCGGCTTCGTGATTTGACCAGGCAGCAAGCAGACAGGAAGCTGTCATGACAATCTCCGGTTTGCACAGGCAGGGGGCAACGGGGGACACAGCTTGTTTCGCAAGGTCTGGAGCCAGCCTTGAACGCGACCTTTGCCGGCGTTGTGGCAACGGGCATTTCGCTGGTCGGCTACATTTGAATCTTGTTCTCTGACGCGAGCAGGCCAGCCGCGACGGCAGGAGTGTTGCGCTGAAACGCTTCGTGCCTCCTCCTGCAGCAGGAAGGAGGCACGAAGTCAGCTCGTCAAGTCATGTCGGACTGGACGAGCTTTTTTATACCGGCGTTCAGGCGAAGTTGGCCGCCGCGAAGTCCCAGTTGGCCAGGCTGTTCAGGAAGGTTTCCACGAACTTCGGGCGAGCGTTGCGGTAGTCGATGTAGTAGGCGTGTTCCCACACGTCGATGGTCAGCACGGGCTTGCCTTCGCCGCTCTTCAGCGGGTTGCCGGCGGCGCCGGTGTTGACGATGTCGACGGTGCCGTCGGCCTTCTTCACCAGCCAGGTCCAGCCGGAGCCGAAGTTGCCGACTGCGGAGGCCTGGAAGGCCTTCTTGAAGTCGTCGAAGGAACCCCACTTGGCGTTGATGGCATCAGCCAGCGCGCCAGTCGGAGCGCCGCCGCCGTTCGGCTTCAGCGAGCTCCAGAAGAAGGTGTGGTTCCACACCTGGGCGGCGTTGTTGTAGATGCCGCCGGCCGGGGCCTTCAGGAAGGTTTCTTCCACGGACAGGTTTTCGTACTCGGTGCCCGGGATGAGGTTGTTCAGGTTGGTCACGTAGGCTTGATGGTGCTTGCCGTAGTGGTATTCGAAGGTTTCTTCGGAAATGTGGGGAGCCAGGGCGTTTTTGGCGAAGGGCAGTTCGGGCAGGGTGTGAGCCATATTAATTTTCTCCAGGGTGGGGGTGGAAATTGCCCGACTATTCTAGTCGGGATTCGATCCTCTGCACAATCGGACGCGCGGCGCCTTGATCCGGGCGCCGATGCTGCTCGCTATTTTGCACTGCAACTAACGGTTTTGCTTGTCCACCGTCGCATCGACGCTGCCGTCATGGAATTCGACCTGGATGTGCGCGCCAGGCTGAAGGGTGGCGGCATCACGGACGATAAGACCGGCTTCGTCGCGGGTGATGCTGTAGCCCCGCGCCAGCACGCCCCGGGGATCGAGGTGTGCCAGATGCTGCTGGAGGGCGTCGAGCTTGCCGCGCTGGCGTGCCAGCAGGTTGTCGGTGGCTCGCTGAAGGCGTCGAGCCAGGGTTGCCAGGCGGGTCTGGTGGCTGGCGATGTCTGGGCGGCGGGCAGCGAGGCGTAGCCCGAGGGTGGCGACCCGCGCTTGGCGGACGGCGATCAGCTGGCGGCTGCGGGAGGTCAGGCGGTGTTCCAGGTTGGCAAGGCGCAGCCGGGCTGCTTCGATGCGCTGGCGCGGATGGGTCAGGCGTGCCGCGGCCCGGTCGAGGCGCTGGGCGGCGATTTCGATGCGGCGATCCATGGCGCGCTTCAGGCGCGCACTGAGTTGGGCCAGGCTGTCGCGCAGTTCGACGAAACCGGCGCTGGCCAGTTCGGCCGCTGCGGTTGGTGTGGCGGCGCGCAGGTCGGCGGCAAAGTCGGCGATGCTGACATCTGTTTCGTGGCCGACGCCGCAAATTACCGGCAGGGGGCAGGCGCGAATGGCCCGTGCCACCGCTTCGTCGTTGAAAGCCGCCAGATCTTCGAGGCTGCCACCGCCACGCACCAGCAGCAGCACGTCGTTGCCGTCCGTGGCGGCCCGGATGCCGGCATTGCGGATGGCGGCAGCGATCTGTGGTGGTGCGCTGTCACCTTGCACCTGCGTGGGATACAGCGTGATCGGTACGTGAGGCGCCCGGCGGGCCAGTGCGGCCGTTACGTCCTGCCAGGCCGCAGCCTGCTGCGAGGTGACCACGGCAATGCCGCGGGGTAGGCGGGGCAGGGAGCGCTTGATGGCCGGGTCGAACAGGCCCTCGGCTTCCAGCCTGGCCTTCAGGCGCAGGAAGGCCTCATAAAGATTTCCAACACCCGCCTGGCGTACGGCTTCCACGCTCAACTGGTAGTCGCCGCGGGGCTCGAAAAGCGTGACCAGCGCGCGTACTTCGACGCGCATGCCATGTTCGAGCCGGAATGACAGCAACTGGGCGCGGTTGCGCCACATGGTGCAACGCACCTGCGCTTGCTCGTCCTTGAGGGTGAAGTAGAGATGGCCGGAGGCTGCACGGGTCAGCGTCGATACTTCGCCGGCGATCCACATCAGTGGAAACGTGCCTTCGAGCGCATCGCGGGCGGCGCGGTTCAGCCAGGAGACGGAAACGACTTCGCCGGAGTTGACTTTGGCGGTGGACTGGGGGGTGTTCATGAGGGTGGATTCTACCGGAATCCACATCCCCGCCAGATTGATCCGAAAAAATCCTGCCCGTGGGCTTGACTTGGTTAAAAACTTGTAAGTTATTGATTTAAAAGAAAACTGGGTGTAGCTCAATTTTTGACCCGACCACTAAAAACCCTTACGGGGCGCGGGTTTAGCCCCCTCGTTTGGCAACAATCCACAAAGTTATCCACAGATTTTGTGGATGGAATTCTGTCTGCCCTCTGTTGCTCTCCATCGTGGCCCGGGTTAAAGTCACAGGCTTCATACGATTCGCAGGAGTCCTCGCGTGTTCGCCATTATTCAGGCTGCCGGCTGGCCAATCTGGCCTTTGTTGTTCGCTTCCATCGTGGCCGTAGCCCTGATTATCGAGCGCCTCATCACGCTGCGTCGCAACAAGATTCTTCCGGATGGCCTTGTCGACAAGATCGTCGTGGAAATGCGCCAGTCGGGTGTGACGCCCGAAATGCTCAATCGTGTGGCCCTCAGCTCTCCCCTCGGTCGCGTCCTCGCATCCGGCCTGCGCAATGTGCGCAGCCCGCGGGATGTGATGAAAGAGTCGATCGAGGAAACCGGCCGTGCCGTCACCCACGATCTGGAGCGTTTCCTCACCACCCTCGGCACCATCGCTTCCATCAGCCCGCTGATGGGTCTGTTCGGTACGGTGGTCGGCATGATCGAGATCTTCGGCTCCCAGTCGCCCGGCGGTTCCAACCCCCAGCAACTGGCGCACGGCATTTCCATCGCCCTTTACAACACAGGTTTCGGCTTGGTGATTGCCATTCCGAGCATGATCTTCTGGCGCCATTTCCGGTCTACCGTGGATGGGCTGGTCATCGACATGGAACAGCAGGCGATCCGTCTCGTCGAACTGGTCCACGGCGAGCGTCGCTGAGATCCGTCCATGAACTTCAGCCGTGGCCGCTCCCGCGAAGAGCCGGAGATCAACCTGATCCCGATGATTGACGTGTTGCTGGTGATCATCATTTTCCTGATGCTGACCACCACTTACTCCCGTTTCGCCGGTCTGGAAATCAACCTGCCTACTGCAGACGCCCAGGCCAGCAATGACAAGCCGGTGGAAATCAACGTGGCGGTGACCGCCAGCGGTGAAGTGGTGATCAACAAGCGCCCGGTCAGTGGGGCGAGCATTCCGGCTATTGTTGCCGCACTCCAGGCTGTTGCGCCGCCGGACGCCAAGGATCCGGTGGTGATCATCAATGCCGACGCCAAGGCCATGCACCAGCGGGTCATCGACGTGATGCAGGCCGCCCAGCAGGCTGGCCTCATTCATATCTCCTTCGCCACCCAGGCGGCTCAGCGCTAGTCTTCAGTCTCGTCCATGCCACGTAGCGCCCCCGCTTTCTGGCAGCACCGCGGGGTGCCGGCATGGAGCCTCTTCCCGCTTTCCCTGCTTTTCGCCTTCCTCGCCGGCCTGCGTCGCCGGCTGTTTGCCGTTGGTCTGAAACGCGCCGAGCGCCTGCCGGTACCGGTGGTTGTTGTCGGCAACATTGCCGTTGGTGGCAGTGGCAAGACGCCGGTGGCGCTGTGGCTGGCCGATGAACTGAAGCGCCGCGGCCACAAGCCGGGCATCGTCAGCCGCGGTTATGGTGGGTCGGTGGATAGTGTGGCCGAAGTGCCGGCCGGCGGTGATCCGACCCGCTTTGGCGACGAACCGGTATTGATGGCCAGCGCTTCTGGCTGTCCGGTTTTTGTGGGGCGCGATCGCCCGGCCGCTGGCCGCGCCTTGCTGGCGGCGCATCCCGATGTGGATGTGCTGATCGCCGATGATGGCCTGCAGCACTATCGCCTGGCCCGCGACGTGGAAATCGTGGTGGTGGATGAGGCGACCCTCGGCAATCGTCTGCGTCTTCCCGCCGGACCGCTGCGGGAAGGCTCCGGCCGGCTTGCCGAAGCCACGGTTGTTTTCGCCCATGGTGACCTGTCGCCAGGATTGATGCGGGTCCTTGGTTCGACACCCCTGTTCGGTTTTCGTTTGGTGGGTGGCGCTTTCGAGCGGGTCGGTGATCGTCGCGAAACCTGTCCGGCGGAGGCCTTTCGCGGGCGGCGTGTTCATGCGATGGCAGGCATCGGTCGTCCCGAGCGCTTCTTTGGCCAGCTCGAAAGCATGGGTCTCGTGATCGAACGGCGGCCATTTCCCGATCATCATGCGTTTACTGCGGCTGATTTGGCGATTCCGGATGGCGATGTGCTTCTGATGACCGAGAAGGATGCGGTAAAATGCGCGCCTTTCGCCCCGGCCGACAGCTGGGTGTGGCCGGTTCGTGCGCAGCTTGCGCCGGGCGCGGCCGAACTGATTGTGGAGAAGCTTGATGGATCCCCGACTGCTTGAAATCCTCGTTTGCCCGATTACCAAGGGTCCGCTCGACTTCCATAAGGACAAGCAGGAGTTGTGGAGCGTCAGTGCCCGCCTGGCTTACCCGATTCGTGATGGCATCCCGGTGATGCTGGAAGAAGAAGCCCGTCCGCTCACTGAAGAAGAAATCGCCCAGGCGCGCTGAACATGGGTTTCAGGATCGTCATTCCGGCCCGCCATTCGTCGACTCGTCTGCCGGGCAAGCCGCTGCTCGATATTTGTGGCAAGCCGATGGTGCTGCGCGTACTCGATCGGGCCCTTGAGGCCGGTGCCGACGAAGTGTGGGTCGCCACCGACCATCAGGGCATTGCCGATGTGGTGGAGCGTGGCGGCGGCAAGGTGATCCTTACTGCCGCGGAGCATCCGTCGGGCACCGACCGCCTGGCCGAAGTGGCGACGCGACTGGGCTGGGCCGACGATGATGTGGTGGTGAACGTGCAGGGTGACGAGCCACTCATCCCGCCGCAACTGATTGGCGCCGCCGCTGCAGCGCTGACCGATGATGCCGAGGCCGCCATCGCCACGGCCTGCCATCCACTGGAATCTGCCGAAGAGTTCTTCAATCCGAACGTGGTCAAGGTGGTGCTCGACGCCCGCGGCCGCGCGCTGTATTTCTCCCGGGCCCCGATTCCGTGGGCGCGGGATGCCTTTGCGGCCGATCGAACAGTGTTGCCCGCCGGTTTGCCGGCCTATCGGCACATTGGCCTGTACGCCTATCGGGCGGGTTTTCTGACCCGTTATTCCGGTCTCGCACCGTCGCCGCTGGAGCAGTGGGAAGCTCTTGAGCAGTTGCGGGCGATGGCCCACGGCTTTCCGATCCGGGTCATGGTGCTGGACCACGCACCGCCCGCCGGCGTCGATACCGCCGAAGATCTTGAGCGAGTCCGCCGGGCGTTTGACCTAGCGGAAGTTTCGCGTTAGTTTCGCAATCCCATGTCGCATCGACAATAACCAGAGGAGGGAAAGACATGCGCTTGATTCTGTTGGGACCGCCGGGCGCCGGCAAAGGCACCCAGGCTAATTACATCAAGGAAAAGTTCGCGATTCCGCAGATTTCCACGGGCGACATGCTGCGTGCAGCCGTCAAGGCCGGCACTCCGCTGGGCATCGAGGCCAAGAAGGTCATGGATGCCGGCGGCCTCGTTTCCGACGACATCATCATCGGGCTGGTCAAGGATCGCCTGAAGGAAGCCGACTGTCAGTCCGGTTACATGTTCGACGGTTTTCCGCGCACCATTCCGCAGGCCGAAGCCATGAAGCAGGCCGGTGTGGCCATCGATTTCGTGCTTGAAATCGATGTGCCCGATGAAGACATCATCGGTCGCATGTCCGGTCGTCGCGTGCACGTGGCTTCCGGTCGCACCTATCACGTCAAGTTCAATCCGCCCAAGGTGGAAGGCAAGGACGATGAGACCGGTGAAGCGCTGATCCAGCGTGACGACGACAAGGAAGAGACAGTCAAGAAGCGCCTGGACGTCTATCACGCCCAGACCAAGCCGCTGGTGGCCTATTATTCCGATTGGGCCGCGAACGGCGCAGCGAACGCACCGAAGTACCGCAAGATTGCGGGCGTCGGCAAGGTCGATGAAATCCGTGAGCGGGCGTTTGACGCGCTGAAGTAAGCGCGTAACGCCAGGAATCAAGGGCCGGCCGCCAAAGCCGGCCCTTGTTCTTTTGGGCTACAGATTGGTATCGGGATCCGGATGACGAGAAATCTCCTTTATGCCCAGTCGGGCGGCGTGACTGCGGTCATCAACGCGTCTGCGGCCGGTGTGATTGCGACGGCCCGGCAGGCGTCGGGCGAAATTGGGCAGGTGCTCGCGGCCCGTAACGGCATCCTGGGTGTGCTGCGGGAGACGCTGGTGGATACGGCGGGGCTGTCGGTCTCCGATCTGGCGCGCCTGCGTGCCACGCCGGGCGGAGCCTTTGGCTCGTGTCGCTTCGATCTGGACCCGGCTGAGCAGAACCCGGCCCAGTACGACCGCCTCTTTGCGGTGCTGGCAGCCCACGATGTGGGTTACTTTCTTTACAACGGCGGCAACGGTTCAATGGAAACCTGCCGCCAGATCCAGGCGGCGGCGGACGCGCGCAGCTACCCCCTGCGGGTGGTCGGGGTACCGAAAACCGTGGATAACGACATCGTCCTGACCGATTGCTGCCCGGGCTTCGGTTCGGCGGCCAAGTATCTGGCGACGTCGATTCGCGAGGTGGGACTGGATCTGGATGCGATGACGACCGGCAGTGGACGGGCCTTCGTGCTTGAAGTGATGGGCCGCAATGCTGGCTGGCTGGCGGCGGCCTGCGCTCTGGCAGCGGAAGACGACGATGCTGCACCGCATCTGATCCTGTTGCCGGAAGTGCTTTTTGATGAGGCGGCATTCCTGGAGAAGGTGACGGCGGTGGTGGAGCGATTGGGCTCCTGTGCGATTGTGGTTGCCGAAGGCATTCGCGGTCAGGACGGGCAGATTCTGTCGATGCAGGATCGCAACCAGAAGGGCTATATCCAGCTCGGTGGCGCTGGCGAGGTGATCGCCGAACGGATTCATGCATGCCTTGGTTACAAGGTGCATTTTGCGCTGGCGGATTATCTGCAGCGCTCGGCCCGGCATATCGCGTCGAAAACGGATACGGCCCAGGCATTTGGGGTGGGCAAGGCCGCAGTGCGTCGGGCGCTGGGGGGCGGCAGCGGAGTCGTCGGCATCGAGCGTCTGTCGGACACGCCCTATTTGTGGCGCACCACCCTGCAGACCTTTGATGATGTTGCCAACCTGGAGCGTCAGTTGCCACCGGAATTCATCACACCCGACGGCTTTGGCGTCACCGATGCCTTTCGGCGCTGGTGCCGCCCGTTGATTGCCGGGGAAGACTGGCCGCCGTTTCGCGACGGCCTGCCCGACTACCTGCGCCTGCAACTTCCCCTCGTGCCGGCCCGACTGCCGCCGTATGTTCCCTGATCAGGCCGGAACCTCAGGGTTCAGGCTGTAGGTAACGGTGAGGCTGGACTGGGCGAGGATGTGGCCGGCAATCGCGTTCCATACCTGCTGTCCGGTGAAGGCGCCGTCCACGGCCAGATGGGCAACATCCAGCGCGTAAACTG
The DNA here is from genome assembly GCF_008107625.1 of Zoogloea oleivorans. GTDB lineage: Bacteria > Pseudomonadota > Gammaproteobacteria > Burkholderiales > Rhodocyclaceae > Zoogloea > Zoogloea oleivorans. The sequence goes on along the minus strand of NZ_SDKK01000008.1, from coordinate 76,904 downwards.
TGAACACGTAGCGATGCCGGATGCTGTCGTTCCACGGGGGGCACGGGCCATCGTAGCCGAAGTAATTGCCCTTCATCTGCGCGTCGCCGGCAAACCAGCCGGTGTAGTCGTTGATGCCGTGACGGCTGCCGTCGGGCAGATCGGGGCCGGGCTTGCCGCCGGGCGTGACGCCACTGGCGTGTGAGCCGGCAGCAATGCCGATGGTGGTGGCAGGCAGGTCGATGAGCACCCAGTGGAAGAAGTCCACACGTGGCAGATCGGCGGGAACGCTGCGCCCTTCCTGGTTGACGTCGTCACCGCGGCTGGGCACGTCCGGATCGTGGCAGATCACCACGAAGGATTGCGTTGCCGCCGGCGCGCCGTTCCAGGCGAGGTGGGGATTGCGGTTGGCGCCGAGGGACACGTGACCCTCGGTGGCCGGAATGCAAAAAGCGAATTCGCCGGGAATCACGGCGCCGTCGGCAAAGCTCAGGCTGCTGAGTTGCATGTTGTTTTATCTCCCTGAAATAGTGGGGAGATTCTAGCCAACATTGACCGCCTTAAGGCGCCTCAGGCGGCTCGGCGGCGAAAATCCTGGATGCGGAAACCCAGCGCGAAGAGGGTGGCGAAATACACGGCCATGCCGCCCACCACGAGGGCGCACAGGCGGATCACCCTTTCAACGCCGGAGGCGTGCAGCCAGAGGGCGTCCGGTCCGACGCTGAAGTGGATGCACGCGCCGAGAACCACCATGGCGATGAGGAGCTTGCCGGCAAACTTGCTCCAGCCCGGCTGGGGCTGATAGACCCCGCGCACGCGCAGGCCACGATAGAGCAGTCCGGCATTGATGCATGCAGCCAGGCCGATCGAAAGGGCCAGACCCGCGTGTTGCAGCCAGCCGACGAAAACCAGGTTCAGCAACTGAGTGACACCCAGGGTGATCAGGCCGATGCGCACCGGGGTACGGATGTCCTGGCGGGAGTAGAAGGCCGGTGCCAGTACCTTTACCAGGATCATGCCGGTCAGCCCCAGGCTGTAGGCCATCAGCGCGGTACGGGTGCCGTAAACGTCGGCAATACCGAAGGCGCCGTGGTGGAAAAGGGTGGTGATGAGGGGAATGGCCACCAGGGCCAGGCCAAGGGAGGCCGGCAGGGTCAGCATCAGGGTCAGGCGCAGACCCCAGTCGAGCAGGGCAGAAAACTCGACAGGGTTCTTGTCTGCATGCATTTTCGACAGGCTGGGGAGCAGGATCGTGCCCAGCGCCACGCCCAGCATGCCGGCCGGAAATTCCATCAGGCGGTCGGCGTAATACAGCCACGAAACACTGCCGCTGGGCAGGAACGAAGCGAAGACGGTGTTGATCAGCAGTGAGATCTGGCTTACCGAAACACCCAGGATGGCCGGCGCCATGAGCTTGAGAATGCGTCGCACGCCGGGGTCGGAGAAGTCGATGGCGAAGCGCGGCAGCATGCCGATTTTCGCCAGCGGACGCAGTTGCAGCAGGACCTGGGCCAGCCCGCCGATGAACGCTGCCCAGCCCAGCACGAGAATCGGCGGGTCGAAATAGGGGGCGGCGAGCAGCGCCATGCCGATGAAGGACAGGTTCAGCAGCACCGGCGTGAAGGCCGGAATGGCGAAGCGGCTCCAGGTGTTGAGCACGCCGCCGGACAGTGCCACCAGCGACATGAAGAAGATATAGGGGAAGGTGATACGGGTCAGTTCAACGGTCAGTTCAAACTTGTGGGCATCTGCCGAAAAGCCTGGCGCGGTGGCATAGATGATCAGCGGTGCAGCAAAGGCGCCGATGATGGAGATGATCAGCACCACCAGCCCGAGGGCACTGGCCACGTGGCTGACCAGACGTTGCGCTTCTTCCGGGCCGCGCTTGTTCTTGTATTCGGCCAGAATGGGCACGAAGGCTTGCGAGAAGGCGCCTTCAGCGAACATGCGACGGAGAAGGTTGGGCAGGCGGAAGGCGACGACGAAGGCGTCCATTTCGACACCGGCACCGAAGGCGCGGGCCAGAACGAAGTCCCGCACGAAACCGAGGATCCGCGACAGCAGGGTCATGCCGCTGACCGTGGCGAGGGCGCGGAGGAGGTTCATCGAGGCCATAAGCGGAGAATTAGCGGCAAAAGGGTCGATGTTAGCGGCTTATTGCGCTATGCAGCAATGCGATTTTCCGCGCAGAACAGGCTTCTGCCCGGCTGCGCTGCCCGCCCTGCAAGGGGATGGGGTAAAATGGAAAAAATTTCTGTGAGCTTGACCTAATGAAAACAACGTTCCTAGATTTTGAGCAGCCTATCGCGGAGCTTGAGGCAAAGATCGAAGAACTACGCTTTGTGCAGGATGATTCGGCGGTGGACATCTCCGAGGAGATCGCCCGCCTCGAGCAGAAGAACTACGGCCTCACAAAGGATATCTACGGAAAGCTGACGCCCTGGCAATGTGCCTTGGTGGCACGCCATCCGCAACGCCCTTACACCCTTGATTACGTGGAGCACATTTTCACGGACTTCGAGGAGCTGCATGGCGACCGCAGTTTTGCCGACGACAAGGCGATCATTGGCGGCCTGGCCCGTTTCAACGGCCAGTCGTGCATGATCATCGGCCATCAGAAGGGCCGCGACACCAAGGAAAAAATCTTCCGCAACTTCGGCATGCCGCGTCCGGAAGGCTATCGCAAGGCGATGCGCCTGATGAAGCTGGCCGAGAAGTTCGGCATTCCGGTATTTACCTTCGTGGACACGCCGGGCGCCTATCCGGGTATCGACGCGGAAGAGCGCGGCCAGTCCGAAGCCATCGGCCACAACCTGTTCGTGATGGCCGAACTGAAGGTGCCGCTCATCTGCACGATCATCGGTGAAGGCGGTTCGGGTGGTGCGCTGGCCATTGCTGTCGGCGACCAGTTGTTGATGCTGCAGTACTCCACGTATGCGGTCATCTCGCCCGAAGGTTGCGCGTCTATCCTGTGGAAGAGCGCCGAGCGGGCGCCCGATGCGGCGGAAACCATGGGGATCACTGCGTCGCGCCTGAAGTCCCTCGGCCTGATCGACAAGATGGTCAATGAGCCCACCGGTGGTGCGCATCGTGATCATCGTGCCATGGCCCAGAGCCTCAAGCGGGCGCTGCAGGATGCGCTGCGTCAGGTGTCCGAGCTTTCCCCGTCTGAACTGCTCGAGCGTCGCTTCGAGCGTCTGATGAGTTACGGCAAGTTCAAGGAAATTGCTGTCGACTGATCCAGTCGCCCTTGTCGCCAGCAACTGGCGACAACTCCCGCCGCCGGCCCGGCATGTTCGGGTCGGTCTGAGCGGCGGGCTCGATTCCACCGTCCTGCTGCATGTGCTGGTCAGCCTTCGCGATTCGCTGGGACTGACCCTGTCGGCTGCTCATGTCCGCCACGGTCTGGTGCCGGGCGCCGAGGTTTGGGGCGATGTGTGCGGCAGCTTGTGTGCGGCCCTCGACGTTCCGCTTGTGGTTTGTGATATACAGGTTGAGCGTCATCATCCGGGCGGGCTGGAAGCTGCGGCGCGGGAGGCTCGTCGTGCCGCGCTGGTGGGGCTTGGCGACGAGATTCTGGCGCTGGCGCACCATCGCGACGATCAGGCCGAGACGGTGCTGTTCCGGGCCATCCGCGGGGCTGGCGTACGGGGTGCCGGCGCCATGCGGGCCTTCAAGGCCGGCGCTGGTGTTCCCGGAATCTGGCGTCCACTGCTGGATGTGCCCCGTCGCGATTTGCTGGCTTACGCTCGTGCACACGGCTTGAGCTGGATCGAGGATCCCAGCAACGCCGATAGCCGTTTCTCCCGTAATTTCCTGCGCAACGACATCCTGCCACTGGTGGAACAACGTTTTCCGGGCGCCTCGAGCGGGCTGGCGCGGATGGGCCGCCTGTGTGGCGAAGCGTCCGGGCTGCTCGAGGAACTGGCCAGCCTGGATCTGGCGACGCTGGCGCTGGCGGATTCATCCCGCCTGCTCCGTGCGCCGGCGCTGCTGCTTTCTTCGGCACGCCTGCGCAATGTGTTGCGCAGCCTGCTGGCGCGGGCAGGCGAGGCGATGCCGGACGAAGACCGTCTGCGCGAGATCGAGCGGCAGTTCCGTGAGCCTGGTGTGGTCGCAGGTGTGCAGATGCCAGTTGGCGCAAGCGCCATTTGCGTGTATCGGGATTGCTGGTGGCTGGAGTCTGCCCGCATCGCGCCTGGCCCGGTTGCGCTGGTCTGGGCGGGAGAGCGTTCGGTGGACTGGGCGGGCGGCGCCGTGACTTTCAGCGTGGGCGTGGGGCAGGGGATTGCCAGACAGGCGCTGGCTGGGCAGATATGTGCATTGCGCATCCGTGCCGGCGGGGAGCGGCTGCGGCTGCATGCCGGCGCTCCGTCACGCAGCCTGAAGAACCTGCTGCAGGAAGCGGCCATTCCGCCGTGGCGGCGGGCCAGCCTGCCGATGCTGTGGGTTGGCGGCGAACTGGCGTGGGTCGCCGGGGTTGGGGTGGCAGCGGCTTTTTGTTGCCCGCCTGACGAGCCCGGTGTTGTTCCGGAGTGGTCCGGTCTCGACTGAGTTCTATTCCCGCCCGGGGGCGAGGAGCTGGGCCAGCTCCACCGCCGAGCGGACGCCCATTTTCTCGAAAACCCGTGAGCGGTGTACTTCAACAGTGCGCATGGAGATGTTCAGTTCGTCGGCGATGACCTTGTTGAACTTGCCGGCCAGCACCAACTGCATGACTTCCTGCTCACGTGGGGTGAGCTGGGCCAGTCGGCTGGCCACCGTGGCCTGGGTTTCCTGGGATGCCTGCCGGCGCGCATCGGTTTCGAGGGCGCGAATCACTACATCGACCAGGGCATTGTCTTCGAAGGGTTTTTCGAGAAAGTCGAAGGCGCCCTTTTTGAGCGAGCTGACGGCCATCGGCACATCTCCATGACCGGTCAGGAAAATTACCGGCAGGGTGTTGCCCTGTTCCAGCAGGACATCGAAGCATTCGAGCCCGCTCATTTCGCGCATGCGAATGTCCAGCACGATGCAGCCGCACCAGCCGGGCTGCCAGGCGGCGAGGAACTCCTCGGCCGAGGCCCAGGCCTGAGTGGCCACGTTGCGGGTGCGAAAGAGCCAGGTGAGGGCGTCGCGGATGGCTTCGTCGTCGTCGACGATATGGGCGAGGGGTGTGCTCATGACTGGACGGGAAGGGAGAAGTGGAAAATCGTACCACCACCGGGGTTGGCTTCGAAGGTGAGACGACCGCGATGCAGTTCGGCGATGGAGCGGCAGATGTTGAGGCCCATGCCCATGCCTTCCTCCTTGGTGGTGAAGAAGGGGGCGAAGAGCTTTTCGGCGACCTCGGGCGGAATGCCCTTGCCCCGGTCGGCGACGCTGAAAATCAGCATGCCCTCCTGCAGGCGCGTGTTCAGGCTGATCCGGCGTTCGGCGCGGGGGGCATCGGCCATGGCATCCATGCCGTTGCGAATGAGGTTGACGGCCACTTGTTCGATCATCACCGGGTCGGCGGCAACTGCGGGAACCGGCTCGGCGAGATCCAGCGTAATGCTTACTCCGCGGCGCTGGGCGTCCGGCTCCACCAGCCCGACCGCTTCGCGGATGATGGCGTTGACATCCACCGGCTCGCATTTGGGTTCGCTGCGCCGCACGAAGGCGTGCACCCGGCGGATGATCTGAGCGGCCCGCTGGGCCTGCTTGCCGACTTTTTCAAGCACGCCGGTCAGCTCGGCCGGGGAGATCTCGCCGCGGCCGATCATGTTGAGGCAACCGGTGTTGTAGCTGGAGATGGCGGCGAGGGGCTGGTTGAGCTCGTGGGCCAGGGTCGAGGCCATTTCGCCCATGGTGACGAGGCGGGCGGTGGCCTGCAGGCGCTCCTGTTGCTGACGGGCCAGATCCTGGGCGCGCTTTTGCTCGGTGACATCCACCATCGAGCCCATCCAGCCGATATGCCGTCCGTCCGAGTCGATCAGCGGGGCTTCGATCAGCAGTGCATCGAAGCGCTCTCCGTTGCGGCGCATGAGCCGGATCTCCATCCCTTGTGGCGGCGCATTGCCGCCGAGAACCATTTGATGGACGGCAAGGGTTCTTTCGAGTGTTTCCGGCGCCCAGTAAGGCATGGGCGGCATCAGGCCGATCAGCTCGTCGGCACTCCAGCCGACCATCCGGCAGAACGCCGGATTCACGTAGGTGATCTTGCCGTTCAGGTCGCGGGCGCGCATGCCCGAGTTGAGCGAGTCTTCCATGGCCTTGCGAAAGGCGTGTTCGCTGCGCAGGGCTTGTTCGGCGGCCTGCCGGCGCTGCATGTGGCGACGCAGTTGCCACAGGCTCCACACGATCGCTGTGGCAAGAATGCCAAGGGAGCCCATCAGTAGCAGGGGGATCCAGCGGACCTCGCTCTTGTAGGCGGTAATGTTGAGATTGAGACCGTGTCCGGGCGGTTCGAAGGGGATTTCGTAGGCGAGGCTGGAGAGGGGCGAGACTTTGGACTTGGCGGCAATCTCGAGGCCGAGATTGTTGGTCACCGAAACCCGGTAGCGCTCGGAGAACCACCAGGGAATCTGGCGTGAAAGCATTTCGTTAACCGAATAAACCCCGACGACCGAGCCGAGGTAGCGCCCACTGTCGAAGACCGGGGTATGGACCTCGAACTGGGTCTGGTTCTCGATGACGGCATAGGCATCACTGTATGCCGGACGCCCCAGTGAGCGGGCCAGACGGTAGGTCGCGGTAGACGGAAAGGTGCCCGAGCTTTCTCCCACCAGGTGATTCTCGGTATAGGGCGGCTCTGCGCCCCGTACCGCACCGCTTTCATCGAGCCACAGGATCCGGATCATGCCGCTTTCCGGATCGAGTGCGCGCTTGAGGCGGGCTTCGGTCGTGGCGTCGGGATGCTTCCGGGCAAACAGTTCGGGGCCGAGCTGGGTGAGTTGTGCGTTGTTGCGCTCGAACTGGAAGGACAGGTTCTGCTCCATCCACAGCACGTCGTTGATCAGCGTCATGCGCTGCTCTTCGGCATCCTGCCGGTGGGTCAGCCACAGCAGCGCCGCCATGGTCGCAATGAAGAGCGCCACGGCAGCGTAGGGCAGGCTCCAGTACCAGCCGGGTGGGGGTGAGGGGGTCGGGGGCGGCAAAGGGTTGAGTATCACTGTTCGGGTAACCTTCTTATCGCCTGAGCGTGCCGATGAGGCCATCGGAGCTTTCCACACTGGGGATGTCCACAATTGAAACCGTTGATGTGTCCATCAATACTGGGAATGTAGTCTGCCGCAGTCCCCGCTCAGCAGGGATTGCGTGAAAAAACTTCTTATATCGGAGACAAAAAATGAAACTGCGCACCATGTTGTTCAGCCTCGCCGCCCTGGGTTTTTGCGCCACGGCCTCTGCCCAGGCTCCCATCGTGATCAAGTTCAGCCATGTCGTGGCTGCCGATACGCCCAAGGGCAAGGCATCCGAATTTTTCAAGAAGCGGGCCGAAGAGCTGACCAAGGGCAAGGTCAAGGTCGAGGTTTACGCCAACAGCGCGCTTTACAAGGACAAGGAAGAGCTCGAGGCCCTGCAACTCGGTGCCGTGCAGATGCTGGCGCCGTCCCTGGCCAAGTTCGGTCCGCTGGGCGTGAGGGAGTTCGAGGCTTTCGACCTTCCCTATATTTTCGATGACTACACCGAACTGCACCGCGTCACCCAGGGCCCTGTCGGCGCTGGCATCCTGAAAAAGCTCGAACCCAAGGGCATCGTTGGCCTGGCCTACTGGGACAACGGCTTCAAGTCCTTCTCGGCCAATACGCCCATTCACACCCCGGCAGACCTGAAGGCCAAGAAGCTGCGCATCCAGTCCTCGAAGGTGCTTGAAGAAGAAATCCGTTCCGTGGGTGGCTTGCCCCAGGTGATGGCTTTCTCCGAGGTCTATCAGGCCCTGCAGACCGGCGTGGTGGATGGTACCGAAAACCCTCATTCCAACATGTTTACCCAGAAGATGCATGAAGTGCAGAAGCACATGACCGTGACCGATCATGGTTACCTGGGCTATGCAGTCATCGCCAACAAGAAATTCTGGGATGGCCTGCCCGTCGATGTACGTGGTCAGCTCGAGCAGGCGATGAAGGACTCCACCGTCTACGCCAACAAGATTGCCCAGGAAGAGAACGACAAGTCTCTGGAGGCCATCAAGAAGAGCGGCAAAACCCAGGTCTACATGCCGACCAAGGAAGAAAAGCTGGCTTTCAAGAAGGCCATGTTCCCTGTCCATCAGAAGATGGAAGGTCGCATCGGCAAGGACCTGATCCAGTCGATCTACAAGGAAACCGGCTTCGATCCCGCGAAGCTGTAAGCCAGTCAAGGTTTTCCGTTTGTAGGGCCCTTCATCCGGAAAGCGGGCGAAGGGCATGAAGACGCGCTCCGGTCTTCGCGGCCCCGGCACGTCCAATCGCACATACCTGCGAGGCTCAATCATGAAATTACTCAATCACCTCGAAGAGTGGATCATCACCCTTCTGATGGGGAGCGCCACGACGATCATTTTCCTGTCTGTGGTGCATCGTTACCTGGCGGGCGTCAGTATTCCCGGTCTGCAGGACTGGCTGCTTGGCCTGAACTTCAGCTGGGCCCAGGAGTTGTGCATCATCATGTTCGTATGGATGGCCAAGTTTGGTGCCGCCTATGGCGTGCGCACCGGCATCCACGTGGGCGTCGATGTGCTGATCAACCGGCTCAACGACAGCAACCGGTCCAGGTTCATTGTCTTCGGCCTGCTTGCCGGCGCGCTCTTCACCGGTATCGTCGCCACGCTGGGCGCTCATTTCGTGTGGGAAAACGGCGCCCATTACGCCTTTCTGCAGATGACCGGTGCCGAGTTCGGCGATGTTCCTGAAGGCCCGACGACGCCCGATCTGGAATGGCCGACGTGGATGGTTTATAGCGCCATTCCGCTTGGCTCAAGCCTGATGTGCTTCCGCTTCCTGCAGGTGACGCTGGGCTTCCTGCGCACCGGCGAGCTGCCGCATCACGACCACGGTCATGTGGATGGTCTCGACGGCGAGGAACACGTGCCGGATAGTGCTGATGCCTACGTAATGAGCGACAACCTGCACATGCATGATCTGAAGCACCCGCAGGTTGGTGATGTGAAGGGAGACCGCAAATGAACGCCGCCATCATCTTTGGCCTGCTCCTGGCCCTGATGCTGACCGGGATGCCGATTTCCATTTCTCTCGGCCTCACCGTTCTCAGCTTTCTGTTTATGTTCACCGAGGTGCCCCTGGAGTCGGTTGCCCTCAAGCTTTTCACTGGTATCGAAAAGTTCGAAATCATGGCGATTCCGTTCTTCATCCTGGCCGGCAACTTTCTGACTCACGGCGGGGTGGCGAAGCGAATGATCAATTTCGCTTCATCGATGGTGGGGCATTGGTACGGCGGTCTCGGTCTGGCCGGCGTGCTGGCCTGTGCCCTTTTTGCGGCGGTGTCGGGTTCTTCTCCGGCAACGGTGGTGGCCATTGGTTCGATTCTGTTGCCGGCCATGACGCGGGCGGGTTTCCCCAACAAGTTCGGTGCCGGCATCATTACGACGGCGGGGGCCTTGGGCATCCTGATCCCGCCGTCCATCGTGATGGTGATGTACTCGGTGGCGACCAACACCTCTGTCGGTGCCCTGTTCATGGCCGGTGTGGTACCGGGGCTTGCCCTGGCGGGTGTTCTTGGCGGGGTAACCTGGTATCGGGCCAGGAAGTTCGACTACCCGCGTCAGCCGAAGGCTTCTACCGCTGAGCGCATCAAGGCCTTCCGTGAGTCGATGTGGGGCCTGCTGCTGATCGTCGTAGTGATGGGCGGTATCTACACCGGCCTGTTCACGCCGACCGAAGCGGCAGCCATGAGCGCCATGTACGCTTTCGTGGTGGCCGTGTTCGTGTATCGCGACATGCCCCTGCGGGACGTGCCGAAGGTGCTGCTCAACTCTGCCAACATGTCGGCGATGCTGCTCTACATCATCACCAATGCGGTGTTGTTCTCCTTCATCATGACCAACGAGAACATCCCGCAGGCGCTGGCCGAGTGGATGCTGGGCAACGGTCTGGGCGTCGTGGCCTTCCTGCTGGCGGTAAACGTCATGCTGCTGCTGGCCGGCAACTTCATGGAGCCGTCCTCCATCGTCCTGATCTTCGCCCCGATCCTGTTCCCGGTTGCAGTGCGGCTCGGTATCGACCCGGTGCATTTCGGCATCATCATGGTGGTGAACATGGAAGTGGGTATGTGTCACCCGCCGGTGGGGCTGAACCTCTACGTGGCGTCGGGCATCACCAAGATGGGTATCACGGAGCTCACGGTCGCGGTTTGGCCGTGGCTGCTGTCGATGCTGGTCTTCCTCGGTGTCGTGACCTACTGGCCAGGCCTGTCCTTGTGGTTCCCGCGCATGCTCGGGATGATGTAGTTCCTGTTTGTCGTTCCACGTAAAAGCGCGTCCTCCGGGGCGCGCTTTTGTTTTGAGGGTGTTCCCCGAGGTTTTGATGGGGTGCGGCTTTGTGATAAAAAGGCATGTTCTCCGTGGTCATTCCCGGCCGCGTGCGTTGCATGTGAGGCTTTTTTGTCCCAATCCCCCCCGTCATCCGAACACGACTGCTACCACTGCGGTCTGCCGATTCCCGCCAATCTGGATCTCCCTGTCGAGGTTGACGGTGCCCGCCGCCAGATGTGCTGCACCGGCTGCCAGGCCGTGGCTGAGTCCATTGTGAGCAATGGTCTGATCGACTACTACCGTCGTCGTGATGCCATGCCCGAGCAGGCCCGCGAGGCCATGCCCGATGAGCTCAAGGATCTCGGCCTTTTCGATCATCCGGATTTCCAGAAAGGCTTCGTCACGCCGGTTGGCGAGCATGAGCGTGAAGCAGCCCTGATCCTCGAAGGCATCACCTGTGCCGCCTGCATCTGGCTGAATGAAGAGCACATCGCCCATCAGCCCGGCGTAACCGCAGTCGACATCAATTACGCGACCCGTCGGGCTCGCGTGCGTTGGGACGAGCGGCGCATCAAACTGTCCGACATCCTCGCGGCGATCCAGGCCATCGGCTACCGGGCCTATCCTTACGACTCGGCCCGCTCCGAGCAGATATCCCAGCGCGAGCGGCGCTCTGCCTTGTGGCGGCTTTTTGTGGCTGGCTTCGGCATGATGCAGGTGATGATGTACGCCTTCCCGGTGTACATCGCCGAGGCCGGCGACATGACCGCCGACATCGAGAAGTTGTTGCGCCTGGCCAGCCTGATCCTCACCGCGCCGGTCGTGCTGTATTCCGCCGCGCCCTTCTTCAGTCATGCGTGGCGTGACATCCGCCTGCGCCGGCTGGGCATGGATGTGCCGGTCGCCCTCGGTGTCGGTGCGGCCTTTCTGGCCAGTTGCTGGGCCACGATTTCCGATCATGGTGAGGTGTATTTCGACTCGGTCACCATGTTCGTGTTCTTCCTGCTGTGCGGGCGCTACGTGGAAATGCTTGCCCGCCAGAAGGCCGTGCGCGGGGTGGAAGAGCTCGGCAAGGCGCTGCCTGCCTTTGCCGAACGGTTACCTGGCTACCCGGCGCAGGAGGGGGAGAAAGTACCCGTGTCGCAGTTGCTGAGCGGTGACGTGATCCGCGTCAAACCCGGCGAAAGCATGCCAGCCGATGGCGTGGTCATCGATGGGCGCAGCGAAGCGAACGAAGCACTCCTTACCGGCGAGAGTCGGCCGGTGCCGAAGACGCCCGGCTGTGAAGTGACAGGCGGCAGTGTCAATGTCGGCAGCCCGCTCTTCGTTCGCGTCACTCGTACCGGCGAGCACACCCGGCTGGCTGCGATCCGTCAGTTGATGGAGCGGGCGTCGGCAGAGAAGCCCCGGGTGGTGCAGCAGGCCGACAAGGTCGCCGCCTGGTTCATTGTTGCGCTGCTGGTGCTGGCCTGCGTGACGGCAGTTGGGTGGTGGTGGTTCGATCCGGACCGCGCCCTGTGGGTCTTCGTGTCGGTCCTGGTGGTGAGCTGCCCGTGTGCGCTGTCCCTGGCCACGCCGGTGGCCCTGACTGTGGCGACTGACGCCCTTGCCAGGATGGGCGTTCTGGTGACGCGTGGCCATGCTATCGAAGCCCTGGCACGGGCCGATCACTTCGTCTTCGACAAGACCGGCACGCTCACCTACGGCGAGATGCGGGTTGAGCAGGTTCGTGTGCTGGGAGGGCTCGGTGAAGTCGCAGTCGTGCGCCTGGCTGCCGGACTGGAGCAGGGCTCGGAGCATGCCATCGCTACCGCGCTTAGAATCGAGGGCGCCACCGGCGAGCCGCTGGCCGCTTTCACCAGCCTGAACGCGACCACGGGGCAGGGGGTTTCGGGTGTGCTCGATGGTCTCACTTACCGCATCGGCCGGCCGGGATTCGTGGCGGCGCTGACCGGAACTCCGGTCCCCGAAGTGCTTCAGGAAGACGAGCGCTCCGGCCGTACCGTCATCGCCCTCGGTTCTTCGAACGGCTGGCTGGCCGGTTTTGCCCTGTCCGACGGATTGCGTGAGGATTGCCCGGCAGCCTTCGCGTCCCTGCGCGGGAAGGGCATCGAACTGTCGATTTTCAGTGGCGACACGCCGTCTACGGTGGAGGAGCTGGGGCGTCGCTTGGGCGTCAAGCATGCGGTAGGTGGAATGACTCCGGAAGGGAAGCACGCCGAACTGCGCGCCCTCCAGAAGGGCGATGCGGTGATTGCGATGGTCGGCGACGGGGTGAATGATGCGCCGGTGCTGGCTCAGGCCCAGGTGTCCGTCGCCATGGGCGGGGGGACGGACCTGGCCCGCAACCAGGCCGATATCGTGCTCTTGAGCGGCCGCCTGGCTTCCCTCGCCGAAGGTGTGGATCTGTCCCGCCGCGCCCTGCGCATCATCCGGCAAAACCTGTGGTGGTCGTTCGCCTACAATTTCACTGCCGTTCCGCTTGCCATGTCGGGCCTCGTAACGCCCTGGATGGCGGGTATCGGCATGTCGGCGAGTTCCTTGTTCGTTGTTCTGAACGCCCTGCGCCTGCAGCGTAAGCGCACTCACTGAGATCCACCATGGAAAGCCTCTACCTGCTCATTCCCCTGTCGTTGATCCTTGTTTTTCTGATCGGCCTCATTTTCTGGTGGTCGGTTCGCAGCGGGCAGTTTGACGATCTGGAAGGCCCGGGTTACCGGGTGGTCAGCGACGATGACACGCCGCCCGTTCAGGTGGATGCGAGCAAAAAAGATCAGGCCGCCAAGCCCGGATCCTGAGCCCAGCGCATGAACAATGATCGCCCGCCTGCATTTACCCTGGCATCTGAAGGGTTTTTGATAAAGGTCAAGATCGGGTCCGGCAGTGACACGCATACTTCCTCTCAGGTTGAAGACGCAAACACGAGCAACAACATGCGTCTTCCAGGCACTGGGTGCCTTGACTTAAGTCTCTCTGTTGGGGTTGGGGGTGCGCGATGCGCACCCTTTTTTTTGCTCCCCGTTTTGTCCCGATTCCCGCCTGACGGTCCCGTCAGGCTTATGTGTTCCCCAATCCCTGCTCTCCCTCATCGACATCATCGAGCCGAAAAAAGCCGATGAGCCGCATCAACCTGTTAAAATTCCAAGCTTTCGGTTTTTCGAACCATCCTTTGTCTCACTGGAGTTAGCAACATGGCTATTGAACGCACCCTGTCCATCATCAAGCCCGACGCCGTCGCCAAGAACGTGATCGGCCAGATCTACGCCCGCTTCGAAGCTGCCGGCCTGAAAGTCGTTGCCGCCAAGCTGGCTTACCTCTCCGAGCGTGAAGCCGGTGAGTTCTACGCTGTGCACAAGGAACGCCCCTTCTTCAAGGATCTGGTGTCCTTCATGACCTCCGGCCCGGTGATGATCCAGGCTCTCGAAGGCGAAGGCGCCATTCTCAAGAATCGTGACCTGATGGGCGCCACCGACCCGAAGAAGGCCGCTCCCGGCACCATTCGCGCCGATTTCGCCGAGTCCATCGATGCCAACGCAGTGCATGGCTCCGATGCAGCCGAAACGGCAGCGGTGGAAATTGCTTTCTTCTTCCCCGGCATGAACGTTTACAGCCGCTGATGATCTCTACCAGCAGGATGAAATCGCTTCGTCCTGCTGGTTTGAACGGATACTTACGTGGTCAATCTCCTCGATTTCGATGCCGAAGCCCTCACCGACTGGTTCGTCCAGCAGGGTGAGAAACCATTTCGCGCCAAGCAGGTGCTCCGTTGGGTGCATCGCTTCGGCGCAACCGATTTCGACCAGATGACTGACGTTGCCAAGTCGCTGCGGGCCAAGCTCGTGGCGACGGCATGCATTGCTCCGCCTGTGGTGGTGCGCGACAGCGTGTCCACGGATGGAACCCGCAAGTGGCTGCTCGATGTGGGCAACGCCAATGCGGTGGAAACGGTGTTCATCCCCGAAACCAATCGCGGCACCCTGTGCATCTCGTCCCAGGCCGGCTGTGCGCTCGATTGCGCCTTCTGTTCGACGGGCAAGCAGGGCTTCAACCGCAACCTGACTGCCGCCGAAATCATCGGCCAGCTGTGGCTCGCCAACCGCCTGCTCGGCGCCAACGGCGACGGTGAGCGCGTCATCAGCAACGTGGTGATGATGGGCATGGGCGAACCCCTTGCCAATCTCGACAACGTCGTGTTGGCCCTCAATCTGATGCTGGACGACAACGCCTACGGTTTGTCGCGCCGCCGGGTCACGGTTTCCACGTCCGGCATTGTTCCGGCCATGGACCGCCTGCGCGACGCCTGTCCGACGGCCCTTGCCGTGTCCCTGCATGCATCGAATGACGCCCTGCGCGACAAGCTGGTGCCGATCAACCAGAAATACCCCTTGCGTGAGTTGATGGCGGCCTGTCGGCGCTACCTCGAAAAGGCGCCGCGGGATTTCGTCACCTTCGAGTACGTGATGCTCGACGGCGTAAACGATTCCGACGCTCACGCCCGGGAGCTCGTCGCGCTGACGCGGGATGTGTCCTGCAAGTTCAACCTCATCCCGTTCAATCCCTTCCCGAACTCCGGCTTCGACCGCTCGCCGGCGTCGCGCATCAAGCAGTTTGCAGACATCCTGATGGCGGCCGGTATCGTCACCACGACGCGCAAGACCCGCGGTGACGATGTGGATGCCGCTTGCGGTCAGCTTGCCGGCCAGGTCAAGGACAAGACGCGCCGTACCACCCGGATCATTCCGGTTGCGGAGGCATGAGCGTGAAGCGCTTGTTGCCGGTGCTGGCAGCACTGTGTGCGCTGGCTGGATGTGCCGGACCCCGTATCCCGACCTCTGTTGCCAATCTCGATCGGCCCATGTCTGACGAGCCGGTTGTCACCGATGCACGGCGCAAGGCCAAGGTTCATGTGGAGCTCGGCCAAGCCTATTTTCAGGCTGGTCGCTACGGCGTGGCCCTCGATGAAGCCCGTTCCGCTGTCGCCTACGATTCCGGCTACGCACCGGCTTACCAGTTGATGGGGCTGGTGCACATGTTCCTCGAGGAGAATGCGGTTGCGGCTGCCAACTTCGAGTACGCCATGCGACTGGCGCCGGGCGATCCGGAAATCATGAACAGCTACGGCTGGTTTCTGTGCTCTACAGGCAAGGAGCAGGCCGGGCTCGAGCAGTTTGCAACGGTGGTCCGCAATCCCTACTACCAGACGCCCACCCGCGCCTATGCCAATGCCGGGCTGTGCCAGTTGCGCCTGAAAAACGATCAGGCGGCGGAAGAGCAGTTTCTGCGCGCAGTTGAAACGGACAATGGAAATTTTCAGGCGCTGTTTCATCTGGCTGCGATCACCTACCGTCGGGGGGCCAACGAGGCGTCGAAGCGTTATCTCGGCGCCTTGCACCAGGGGAGCGAACCCACCGCAGAGAGTCTGTGGCTGGCCATTCGTGTTGAGCGCCGCCTTGGTGATCGCGCTGCCGAGGCGGGATTCGTTCAACAGCTTCGACGCCGCTTCCCCGGCTCCCTCGAATTCAAGGCTTTCTTGCAAGGGCAGTACCAGTGACCGATTCTCAAGCTTTGCCCAATTCACCGACGAGCTCAGTCCAGGACTCTTCCGTTGGCGATACCTTGCGTCGCACGCGTGAAGCCCAGGGACTGAGCATTTCCGAAGTGGCCAGTTCGCTCAAACTCAATGCTCGCCAGATCGAAGCGCTGGAGTCGGGTCGCTTCGATCTGCTACCGGGGTTTGCATTCACGCGGGGCTTTCTGCGCAACTACGCGCGGCTTCTCAAGATTGATGCGGCCCCGCTGCTGGCGGCCTTGCAATCGCCTGCGGACGAGGCTTCCATCGAGCTGGCGCCGGCCTCCAATGCCCAGGGCGACATGCCTCAGGTGGGGCGGGGCCGTTTCAGTCGTTCAGTGCTGCCCGGCGTGATCGCGGCCCTGGGTTTGCTGGGCATCGTTGTCGCTGGGTGGTATTACGACACTCAGCGCAAGAAAACCGCGGAAGACTTGGTGGCCAGCCTGCCCGTGCCTGCGGCCGCCGAAGCACCGGTCGCTGCCGAGCCCGTGGCGCTCTCTCCAGCGCCTGTCGCCGCATCGACTCCGCCGGCCAGCACGACCGAAATCCCCGGGTCCGTACCTGCTCAGGCGCCTGGCGTTGAGCAGACGGCTGTTGCGCCTCTCGCGCCGCAGGTCATCCAGAAAGACGCCGTCGAGTCGTCGAAGCCGGTTGCCGGTGCCGACCATCTCGTTTTTGAGTTTGCCAAGGATGCCTGGGTAGAAGTGAAAGACAAGGATGGCAAAATCGTCTTTTCCCAACTGGGTAAAGCAGGTTCCCGCCAGGAGTTCGGTGGCAAGGCTCCTCTTTCACTCGTCGTGGGCAATGCGCGTTTCGTGAAACTTGAACGTAACGGTACTCCCGTCGATCTGGGCACCTCCACCAAGGGGACGGTTGCCCGCCTCAAGCTCGAGTAATCAGACTTCCATGGATCTACTTCTTTCCGGGCGCGCCGCCGCCCGCCGCACGACCCGCCAGGTTCGGGTTGGTCACGTCCTGATCGGTGCAGGTGCGCCGGTTGTTGTTCAGTCGATGACCAATACGGACACCGCCGACGACTTCTCGACGACCATGCAGATCGCCCAGCTCGCGCGGGCCGGTTCCGAACTGGTGCGGATCACCGTCAATAACGATGAAGCCGCCAAGGCGGTGCCGAAAATTCGCGAGAAGCTGCTGTCGATGAATCTCGACATTCCGCTGGTCGGCGATTTTCATTACAACGGTCACAAGCTGCTTGCCGACAATCCGGCCTGCGCCGAGGCCCTCGACAAGCTGCGTATCAACCCGGGCAATGTGGGGCAGGGCGCCAAGCGCGACACCCAGTTTGCGTCGATCGTCGAAATGGCCTGCCGTTACGACAAACCCGTGCGCATCGGTGTGAACTGGGGCAGCTTGGATCAGTCCGTGCTGGCCCGAATCATGGACGAGAACGCCAGGCGTGCCATTCCGCGGGATGCGGGAGCGGTGATGCGCGAGGCGCTGGTCACTTCGGCACTCGAATCTGCTGTCAAGGCAGAAGAATATGGTCTTGCCGGGAACAAGATCATCCTGTCGGCCAAAGTGAGCAGCGTTCAGGACTTGATCGCCGTTTATCGTGACCTGGCCGCCAAGTGCGATTACCCGCTGCACCTGGGGCTGACCGAGGCCGGCATGGGCTCCAAGGGAATTGTCGGATCGACCGCCGCTCTCGCAGTTCTGCTGCAGGAGGGGATCGGTGATACGATCCGCGTCTCCCTGACTCCGGAACCCAACGGCAGCCGGACGCAGGAAGTGATTGTTGCCCAGGAAATCCTCCAGACCATGGGGCTGCGCGCGTTCACTCCGATGGTCACCGCCTGTCCGGGTTGCGGCCGTACAACCAGCACGCTGTTCCAGGAGCTGGCTTCCGACGTCCAGAGTTTCGTTCGTGACAACATGCCTATCTGGCGCGATCAATTTGATGGTGTCGAGAACATGAGCCTGGCTGTCATGGGCTGCATCGTGAACGGCCCTGGCGAAAGCAAGCACGCCAACATCGGAATCTCGCTCCCCGGTACCGGTGAAATGCCGGCCGCCCCGATTTTTGAGGACGGCGTGAAGACCCAGACCCTTCGCGGCGACAATATTACCAACGAATTCAAGGCCATCATCGAGCGTTACGTGGCCCGCACTTACCCCAGAAAGGGCACGCCGGCCTGAGCCAGCGCCCGACAAAAGAACAAAGGGAATCATGAGCAAGACCCTCCAGGCCGTGCGCGGGATGAACGACATCCTGCCCGACGATGCCGAAGTTTGGGAGCAGTTCGAGGACATCGTCCGCAACTGGCTGCACAGCTACGGCTACCGCCCCATCCGCATGCCGATCGTCGAACCGACGCCGCTTTTCAAGCGCGCCATCGGTGAAGTGACCGACATTGTCGAGAAGGAGATGTATTCCTTCGAGGACGCCCTCAACGGCGAGCACCTGACCCTCCGTCCGGAAGGCACGGCGTCGTGCGTGCGGGCGGCGATCCAGCACAATCTGCTTTTCGGCAATCCGCGCCGGCTGTACTACCACGGTCCGATGTTCCGCCACGAGCGTCCCCAGAAGGGGCGTTACCGCCAGTTCCACCAGGTGGGTGTTGAAGCGCTCGGCTACGAAGGCCCGGACGTGGATGCGGAGCACATCCTGATGTGTGCTCGCCTGTGGGATGACCTGGGGCTTGAGGACGTCCAGCTGGAGATCAACTCCCTTGGCAGCAGCGAGGAGCGGGCGGCTCACCGGGCGGCCCTGATTACCTATCTGGAAGGCCACAAGGACAGTCTCGACGAAGACGGTCAGCGGCGTCTTTACACCAATCCGCTGCGCATTCTCGATACCAAGAATCCGGCCCTGCAGGCCATCGTCGAAGCGGCTCCGAAGCTCGCTGACTTCCTTGGGGAAGACTCGCTGAAGCACTTCAATGGCGTGCAGACCTTCCTCAAGGATGCCGGCCTGCCTTACCGCATCAATCACCGTCTGGTGCGGGGGCTCGATTACTACAACCGCACCGTGTTCGAGTGGGTCACAACCCGTCTCGGCGCCCAGGGCACGATCTGTGCCGGTGGCCGCTACGATGGCCTGGTCGCCCAACTCGGCGGCAAGCCGGCACCGGCGGCCGGTTTCGCGATGGGCATCGAACGGATTCTGTCCCTCTGGCAGGAATGCGGCGGCCAGGCTGAGCGGCCGACGCCGGACGTCTATCTCGTGCATTCCGGCGAGGCCGCACAGCGCGCGGCGTTCCGGGTTGCCGAAGCACTGCGTGGCACCGGCTTTGCCGTCACCCTGCATTGTGGTGGCGGTGGCTTCAAGTCTCAGATGAAACGTGCCGACGCATCCGGTGCGCCTTTCGCCGTCGTTATCGGTGAGGATGAAGCCGCGGCGGGCGAAGTCAGCCTCAAGCCCCTGCGCGATGGCGGCGAACAGATTCGCGTTCATATGGACGCGCTCCCCGAAACCCTGGCAGACCGCCTACTCGAATCGGAAGAAGAAGACGATGGCAGCATTTGACCTCGAAGAACAAGAACAGATTTCCCAGATCAAGGGCTGGTGGGAGCAGTACGGCAAGCTGGTCACGGCATTGGCCGTCGTTGCCGCCCTGGCGTCTGTTGGCTGGCAGGGCTTGAACTGGTACCGGGGCAAGCAGGGCAGCGAAGCTTCTGTTCTCTACGATGCGGTCCAAAGGGCTGCGGTTGAGCGCAATGCTCAGAAAGCCCGCGAAGCCGCTGGAGCGCTGATCGAGAAGTACAGCGGTACGGCTTACGCCGATATGGCTGCCCTCCTTTCTGCCAAGGTGCAAAGCGAAGCAGGCGACCTGAAGAACGCCCGGGTTCCCCTTGCCTGGGCCGCCGAGAAAGCCAATGATCCGGCCCTGCGCGGACTTGCCCGTCTGCGACTGGCTACGGTGATGCTCGACGAAAAGGCCTACGACGAAGCGCTGGCACAGGTCCAGACGCCGCCTGACGAAAGTTTTGCTGCCCGTTACGCCGATCTGAAGGGCGACATTCTGGTTGCCCAAGGCAAGCCGGCCGAGGCGCGTGTTGCCTACACGGCTGCGGTGGAAGCCCTTGCCACTGCGACCAAGCCGGAAGCCGTGACATTGCGCGAAATCGCCCAGGCCAAGCTGGATGCCGTCGGAGACGCTCAATGAAAGCCCGGCAACTCGCCTTGCTGCTCGTGGGCACGCTGGCGCTGGGAGCCTGCAGCTCTCTTAACCCGTTCTCCTCCAGTGGCGCCAAGCTTGCTGCACTCAAGCCGCTGAACAATCCGCTCAAGACCACGGAAGTGTGGCGCAGCCGTGTTGGCGATGCCGGGCTCTTCGTGTTCCAGCCTGCTGCGAGCGGCGACGCGGTTTTTGCGGCGGGTCGCGACGGCAATGTGTTGAGGCTCGAAGCCGGTCGTACCGTCTGGAAGACATCGGTCGATACGACGCTGTCAGGTGGTGTCGGTACCGATGGCAAGCTGGTGCTGGTGGGTTCCCCGAAGGGCGAGGTGATCGCTCTTGATGCGGTATCCGGGAAGGTCAAGTGGCGTGTGCGCGTTAACGCTGAAATCCTGGCTGCGCCCGCCGTGTCTGACAACATCGTTGTGGTCCGCAGTGCGGATAGTCGCCTGTTCGGTCTCAATCCGGCAGATGGCAAGCAGCGCTGGGTGTATCAGCGGGCGGCGCCTTCCTTGTCCCTGCGCAATGCGGCGGGGGTCCTGCTCGAAGACAAGGCCATCTTTGCCGGCTTTCCCGGTGGCAAGCTGACCGCCATCAATCCGGCCAATGGTGGATTGATGTGGGAGGGGACGGTGGCTGTTCCGCGCGGTTCCACTGAGCTGGAGCGGGTTGCCGATATCACCAGTCTTCCTGCCATTGGCACCCGGGCAACCTGCGCGGTTGCCTATCAGGGGCGGGTGGCCTGCTTCGATCTGGCTAATGGTTCCACCCTGTGGACGCGCGATCTTTCAAGCTCCAGGGGGCTGGATCTGGACGAAGAGCACGTTTTCGTGACCGACGAAAAAGGTGCGGTCCATTCTCTCGATATTTCCAACGGCGCCAGTGCCTGGAAACAGGACTTGCTTGCCGGCCGTGGTACCGGTCGCCCGCGTGTTTTCGGTGATCATGTAGTGGTCGGCGACAGTGAAGGCTACATCCATATCCTGCGCAAGGATGATGGAACCCTCGTTGGACGCCACCGCACCAATTCCAGCCCGATCGTTGCAGATTTGCAGCGTGCCACTGGCGACATTGTCGTCCAGACTCGGGATGGCAATGTTTACGCCCTCGGCGTTCAATAACGGAGTCGCCAAAGCGTGAAACCCACCCTCGTCCTGGTTGGACGCCCCAATGTGGGCAAATCTACCCTTTTCAACCGCCTCACCAAAACCCGCGATGCGCTCGTCGCCGACTTCCCCGGTCTGACCCGGGATCGTCGCTATGGTCTTGGCCGGGCGCTTGAGCGGGAATTCCTCGTCGTCGATACCGCCGGTTTTGACCCGGTCGCCAAGGACGGCATCGTTCATGAGATGGCCAAGCAGGCCGAGCAGGCGATCGCCGAAGCCGACGCGCTCCTCTTCATGGTGGATGCCCGCAGTGGCCTGACTCCCCACGATGAGCAAATCGCCACGCGCCTGCGCCGTGCCGGTCGGCCGACATTCCTGGTCGTCAATAAGGCCGAAGGCATGAACCGGTCGATGATCTCGGCCGAGTTCCATGAGCTTGGCCTCGGTGAACCTTTGTGCATTTCGTCGGCCCACGGTGACAACGTCACGTCCCTGATGGAGCTGATTCTCGAGTCCTTTCCGGAAGATCCGGAAGGCGAAGAAGTTGCCGAAAAAGGCCCTCGCGTGGCGATCGTCGGACGCCCCAACGTGGGCAAGTCCACCATGGTCAATACGTTGATCGGCGAAGAGCGGGTCATCGCTTTCGACATGCCCGGCACGACACGGGATGCAATCGAGGTGCCGTTCGAGCGCAATGGACGACATTACACGCTGATCGACACTGCCGGTCTGCGCAAGCGCGGCAAGGTCTTCGAGGCTGTCGAGAAATTTTCGGTTATCAAGACCCTGCAGGCCGTCGAGCAAGCTAACGTGGTGGTCCTGGTTCTTGATGCCAGCCAGGAGATTTCCGATCAGGATGCCCATATCGCGGGCTTCGTGGTCGAGGCCGGCCGAGCCCTTGTGGTAGCGGTGAACAAGTGGGATAGCGTCGACGATTACCGTCGTCAGCGCATCAAGGAGGACATCGACCGCAAGCTGCCCTTCCTTGCCTTCGCTCGTTTCCTGTACGTTTCGGCACTGAAGGGGCAGGGGATCGCCGCCA
Source organism: Zoogloea oleivorans (assembly GCF_008107625.1). Lineage (GTDB taxonomy): Bacteria > Pseudomonadota > Gammaproteobacteria > Burkholderiales > Rhodocyclaceae > Zoogloea > Zoogloea oleivorans. The sequence continues at coordinate 54,637 of NZ_SDKK01000008.1, read as the reverse complement.
TGCTCAAGGCCGTGGATGGCGCCTACGAGGCAGCCATGACCAAGCTCGCCACGCCGAAGCTGACGCGGCTTTTGCTTGATGCAATTGCTCGTCAGCAGCCTCCGCGTCACGGTGGTTTCCGCCCTAAGATGCGCTACGCCCACCAGGGCGGCATGAATCCGCCGATCATCGTGATTCACGGCAGCGCCCTTGATCACGTTCCTGCATCCTATGTCCGCTTCCTGGAGCGCACCTTCCAGGAGGCGTTCAAATTGCAGGGCACGCCATTACGGATACAATTCAAGTCTTCCACGAATCCCTACGCCAACAGGGATTAAAGAACCGCTTCCACACCAACGGGCGGCTTGCTGCCTTCCATGCGGCAGTGCAGCAAATGGCTCTATAATTATTCCAAACTAAAACCATAGAGGTTCTACCATGAGCAACAAGGGGCAACTCCTTCAAGATCCATTCCTCAATGCGCTTCGGCGCGAGCACGTTCCGGTTTCCATCTATCTTGTGAACGGGATCAAGTTGCAGGGACAAGTCGAGTCCTTCGACCAGTACGTCGTGCTGTTGAAGAATACGGTCACGCAGATGGTGTACAAGCACGCCATTTCCACGGTTGTTCCGGCCCGTCCGGTCAATATCCAGCAGGAACAAAACGAGGTTGCCAGCTGAGTTTCTCTCTCATCCGGCCGGTTTTCGGCCATTTCGACTTCGGGTTTTATCGTGTTTGACAGACCTGCTGCCGGGACCCGCGCCATTCTGGTTCAGGTTGATTTCGGCCAGGGCGGCATTGACGAACGCCTGGCTGAGGTGGGCTTGCTGGCCAGCAGTGCCGGCGCGACGGTCGTGGGCATTGTCCAGGGCCGCCGTCAGGCACCCGATTCCGCTTTTTTTGTCGGTAAGGGAAAGGCGGAGGAGGTCGGCACTGCCGCCCAGCTGAACGAAGCCGATATCGTGATTTTCAATCACGATATCACCGCCGCTCAACAGCGCAATCTGGAGCGCAAGCTGGATTGCCGCGTTGTTGACCGTTCTGCGCTGATCCTCGACATCTTTGCCCTCCGGGCGAAGAGCCATGAAGGCAAGTTGCAGGTAGAGCTCGCGCAATTGCAGCATTTGTCCACCCGCCTGGTTCGCGGCTGGACGCACCTGGAGCGCCAGAAAGGTGGCATTGGTCTGCGCGGTCCGGGTGAAAAGCAGCTGGAAACCGACCGCCGCCTGCTTGGCGAGCGGGTCAAGCTTCTCAAGGGGCGCCTGGCGCAACTGGAACGTCAGCGTGCGGTGCGCCGGCGGGCCCGGGAGCGGCGTGACGTGCTTTCCATTTCCCTTGTTGGTTATACCAACGCGGGCAAGTCAACGCTCTTTAATGCCCTGACCAAGGCCGGCGCGTATGCAGCCGACCAGTTGTTTGCCACGCTCGATACAACGTCCCGCCGCCTTTTTCTTGGGGAGGCGGGGAACGTCGTCCTGTCCGACACGGTCGGATTCATTCGGGACTTGCCTCACTCACTCGTCGCCGCATTTCATGCGACGCTGGAGGAGACCATCTCTGCCGATCTCCTGCTCCATGTAGTGGATGCATCGAGCGAAGACAGGGAAGGACAGATCGCTGCGGTCAATGGCGTACTTGAAGAAATCGGAGCCGGTATGCTTCCCCAGATTCAGGTATGGAACAAGGTCGACGCCACGCTGGCAAGCCCGGAAGTCCAGCAGGACGCTTATGGTAATATCACGCGCGTTTTGCTCAGCGCCAGAACAGGGGACGGAGTAGGCCTGTTGCGCAAGGTGCTTACCGACGTTGCTCTGGCCCACAAGGCAGCGCTGACTGCTAGCTCGGCAACATCGGATTCGAATTGATGAATCCTGGTTGCCATACTTCCCGGAACGGATTTTTCACTGTGATCTCAGGCATCCTCATGTCTCTCAATGATCCCAAATGGGGCAATCGCGGCGGCGACGACAAGCGCGGTGGTGATGGCAATCAAGGCCCCCCCGACCTTGAAGAACTTTGGCGCGATTTCAATCGGCGGCTTTCCGGCATGTTCGGGCGCGATCCCGGGCGCAATGGCGGTGGTTCGGGTGGCGGAGACGGTGGCAACCGGATTCCTGAATTCAATTTCCGGCAGGTGGGCGGCGGGATAGGGCTGATTGCCGCCTTCGCAGCGGTCATCTGGCTGGCCAGCGGCTTCTACATCGTGGATGCCAGCCAGCGGGGAATCGTTCTTCAGTTTGGCCGTTTTCTCGAAGCTACCGAGCCGGGCTTGCGCTGGCGTCTGCCATACCCGGTCCAGAGCCACGAACTGGTCAACCTGACCGGTGTTCGCACGGTCGAAATTGGCTACCGTGGCTCAGAGCGCAACAAGGTGCTCAAGGAAGCGCTGATGCTCACCGACGACGAAAACATCGTGAACATCCAGTTTGCTGTCCAGTACATCCTGAAGGATCCCCAGCAATACCTTTTCAACAACCGGAATGCCGATGATTCGGTGATCCAGGCTGCAGAAACGGCTGTGCGCGAGGTTGTCGGCAAGAGCAAGATGGACTTTGTGCTCTACGAGGGGCGTGAGCAGGTTGCTGCCAACGCCCAGAAGCTCACCCAGGAGATCCTTGATCGCTATGCGACAGGTATCCAGGTCAGCAAGGTCACCATGCAGAACGCCCAGCCGCCCGAGCAGGTGCAGGCCGCCTTTGACGACGCCGTGAAGGCAGGTCAGGATCGGGAGCGCCAGAAGAACGAAGGCCAAGCCTACGCCAATGACGTGATTCCCCGTGCCCGCGGTGCGGCATCCCGATTGTTCGAAGAAGCCGATGCTTACAAGAGTCGTGTAGTTGCCCAGGCTGAAGGTGATGCATCCCGCTTCAAGCAGGTCTACACGGAGTATGCGAAGGCACCCGAGGTGACGCGTCAGCGCATGTATATCGACACGATGCAGCAGGTTTTCTCGAATACCACGAAGGTGATGCTGGACGCTCGTGGCAGCGGAAACCTCCTTTATCTCCCGCTGGACAAGATCATCCAGTCGACGGCTGTGCCGTCTGCTGCGCCAGTGGCTGATTTGCCGCAGATGGCCAGGCCAGCTTCTGCTCCGGCCACGACTGAAAACAACATTTCGCCGCCCAGGGTCGACGCGCTTTCCGGTGAGTCCCGTACTCGCGAGTCGACACGTAGCCGTGAGCGGGGAGAACGCTAATGCGCGAACGTTTGCCATTCATTTTCGGGCTGGGTCTGTTTGTCCTGGCGATCCTCTCCATGTCGCTCTTCACGGTGGATCAGCGCCAGCACGCGCTCGTCTTTCAGCTGGGTGAGGTCAAGGGTCAGATCAGCGAGCCTGGCCTGCATTTCAAGATTCCGCTCATTCAAAATGTGCGTTATTTCGACAGCCGCATCCTGACCCTCGATACTTCCGAGCCTGAGCGCTTCATCACATCCGAAAAGAAGAACGTTCTCGTCGATCTTTTCGTGAAGTGGCGCATTGTCGACCCGAAGCTTTATTACATCTCCGTAGGCGGTGATGAGGCGCGCGCCCGGACCCGCCTTGAGCAAACCGTAAATGCCGGTTTGCGTGAGGAGTTCGGCAAGCGCACCGTGCATGACGTAGTGTCCGGCGAGCGCGACAAGATCATGGACGAAATGCGCCTGAAGGCCGACCTGGATTCGCGCAAGATCGGCGTGCAAATTGTGGATGTCCGTCTCAAGCGGGTCGATCTTCCGGCCGAGGTTTCCGAGTCCGTCTATCGCCGGATGGAAGCTGAACGCAAGCGTGTCGCCAACGAACTGCGTTCCCAGGGTGGTGCGGAGGCGGAGAAGATCAAGGCCGACGCCGACAGGCAGCGGGAAGTGATCATCGCCGAAGCCTATCGCGATGCCCAGGTGGTCAAGGGCGATGGTGATGCCAAGGCGTCGGCGATCTACGCCCAGGCTTTCAACCAGAGCCCCGAGTTCTATGCTTTCTACCGTAGCCTCGATGCTTACCGGAACAGCTTCAAGAACAAGTCTGACGTGATGGTTGTTGATCCGAACTCCGACTTCTTCAAGTATCTCAAGGGGGCAGGCGGTCGTTCTGCGGCTGCGTCCGAGTCCGCCAAGGGCGGCAAGAGCGGGAAGTAATGGGGCGAACCCTCATTCTGGCTTTCGCACTGATGCTGGTGCTCGAAGGCCTGATTCCCTTTATTGCGCCGGCCACATGGCGTGAGACATTTACCCGGCTGATTCGCATGGCGGATGGACAGATCCGCTTTGTGGGTCTCGGCTCGATGGTTCTCGGCCTCGTTATTCTGATTGTTTTTTCCTGAGGCACTTTGCCCATGTTGCGTTGGGTTCTACCCGAATATATCCAGGATGCTTTGCCCGCCGAGGCGGCAAAGCTCGAAGACCTGCGCCGTCGTCTGCTTGATGCCTTCCGTGTGAATGGCTACCAGTTGGTCGCACCGCCGCTTCTTGAGTACCTGGAGTCCCTGCTGACCGGTGCCGGTCAGGATCTTCAACTGAAAACGCTGAAGCTCGTCGACCAGCTCTCCGGCCGCACGATGGGCGTACGTGCTGACATCACGCCGCAGGTTGCACGTATCGATGCCCATCTGCTCAACCGGAAGGGCGTTGCCCGCCTGTGTTATTGCGGCAGTGTCGCTCACGCGGTGCCGTCCTCGCTGACAGCCACCCGCGAGCCGCTGCAACTGGGGGCCGAAATCTACGGTCATGCCGGGCTCGAAGCCGACGCGGAAGTCATTCGGCTGCTGGCAGAGTCCCTGCAGACGGCGGGCGTCGGCACGTCGCGGATTGATCTCGGGCACGTTGGTCTTTTCAAGGCCCTGGCCAGCAAGGCAGGCCTCCTCCCGGAACGCGAGGAGGCGCTTTTCGATTGCCTGCAGGCCAAGGATTTGCCGGGATTGCGCGAGCTTCTCCGTGATGTTTCCGACGAAGTTTCCAGGGCTCTGCTTGCCTTGCCGACGCTGTATGGCGGTGCCGACGTGCTGACCAAGGCAAGGGAGATCCTGCCGAATGATGTCGAGATCATGACTGCGCTGGGCGAGCTTGAGCAGCTCGCCGCAGAGCTGGCCGATTTGCCGATCAGCTTTGATCTGGCCGATCTGCGTGGCTATCACTATCACAGCGGCGTCGTGTTCGCCGCTTACGGCGGTCGTTCACCGGTGGCGCTGGCACTCGGTGGTCGTTACGACAGCGTAGGTCGGGCTTTTGGTCGTGGCCGTCCGGCAACGGGTTTCAGCCTCGATTTGCGAGAGCTGGCTGCCCAGGTTGCCGATGCGGTGCTTGTGGGGGGAGTTCTGGCTTCTCCGACGGCGGAGCCTGGTTTCAAGGAAGCAGTAGCCCGCCTGCGTGCAGAAGGTGAAAATGTAACGATTGAATTGCCCGGCCATGAAGGCACGTGGCGTGAGGCCGGTTGTGATCGGCATCTTGTTCTGCGGGGCGGCGCCTGGCAGGTTGAACCGCTTCAGGGAGAGTGAATATATGGCTAAGAACGTAGTAGTTGTTGGTACCCAGTGGGGTGATGAAGGCAAGGGCAAGATCGTTGACTGGCTGACCGATCAGGCGCAGGGCGTGGTCCGCTTTCAGGGCGGTCACAATGCCGGACATACGCTGGTCGTCGGCACCACCGAATACAAGCTGAACCTGGTTCCTTCCGGCATTGTCCGGGAGGGAGTGCAGTGCTTCATCGGCAATGGCGTCGTGCTCGACGTTCATCACCTGTTGGCGGAGGTCCGCGGGCTCGAGGCCGGCGGCATCAAGGTTCGTGACCGCCTGAAAATCAGCCCGGGCTGCCCGCTCATTCTGGGTTATCACTCTGCGCTTGATCGTGCCCGCGAGGCCAAGAAGAGTGCCGGTGAAAAGATCGGTACGACCGGCAAGGGCATTGGCCCGACTTACGAGGACAAGGTGTCCCGTCGCGCTCTGCGCGTCTACGACCTGTTTGATCCGAAGCGTTTCGCCGAGAAGCTTGCCGAGGTTCTGGATTACCACAACTTCGTTCTGACCAATTACCTCGGCGCCGAGCCGGTGGAATTTCAGGCCGTTTTCGACCAGGCCATGGCGGACGTCGAAGAGATTCGCCCGATGGTCACCGACGTGTCGGCTGATCTGTATGCGATCAACAAGGCCGGCGGCAACCTGCTGTTCGAAGGTGCCCAGGGCACGCTGCTCGACATCGATCACGGGACCTACCCGTTCGTGACTTCCAGCAACTGTGTGGCAGGGCAGGCGGCAGCCGGTTCAGGTGTTGGTCCCGGTCGTCTACATTACGTGCTGGGCATCACCAAGGCCTACTGTACCCGCGTCGGTGGCGGCCCGTTCCCCACCGAGCTGGACTTTGAAACCGAGGGTACGCCGGGTTATCAGATGTCCACGGTCGGTCGCGAATTCGGTACGGTTACCGGCCGCAAGCGTCGTTGTGGCTGGCTTGACCTGGCGGCGCTGAAGCGCTCCATCATCATCAACGGTGTTTCGGGCTTGTGTATTACCAAGCTGGACGTTCTTGATGGTCTGACGGAACTGAAGCTGTGCACCGGCTATATGCTCGATGGCAAGCGGATCGACCTGTTGCCGATGGGCGCTGAAGAAGTGGTGCGTTGCGAGCCGATTCTGGAAACGATGCCCGGCTGGAGTGGCACCACGTTTGGGGCCTGCACCTGGGACGCGTTGCCGCCGGAGGCGCGTGCCTACCTGCACCGGATCGAGGAAATCTGCGAGATTTCCATCGACGTCATCTCGACGGGTCCGGAACGCGACGAAACGATTCTGAAGCGTCACCCGTTCGGCGCCTGATCGCTTTCTGAACCAGCACTGCCCAGCCCGGGCAGTGACAATACCTTCGGGTTGTTGTCACTGCCCGGGCTGTTTTTTTGGATGGAATAGGTCTGTTCGAGTGAACGAGAAAAAGGCCAGTCAAATGACTGGCCTTTCCTGAAATGCTTGGTGCCCAGAAGAGGACTCGAACCTCCACGCCTCGCGGCACTAGTACCTGAAACTAGCGCGTCTACCAATTTCGCCATCTGGGCAACGAAGACCGAATTATAGACTGATTTTTAAGTAATGCAAGAGATTCGTGAAGCTATTTTTAATAACTGCTCCAGCTGGAACAGACAAAGAAAAAGCCGGTCTAAAAGACCGGCTTTCCCGAAATGCTTGGTGCCCAGAAGAGGACTCGAACCTCCACGCCTCGCGGCACTAGTACCTGAAACTAGCGCGTCTACCAATTTCGCCATCTGGGCAACGAAGGCGCTATTATAGAACAAATTGATGCCAACGCAAAACTTAAACGATCAGGCTGCTGTGGAAAGATTTCTGAAAGCGAATCAGACAAAGAAAAAGCCGGTCAAAAAGACCGGCTTTCCCGAAATGCTTGGTGCCCAGAAGAGGACTCGAACCTCCACGCCTCGCGGCACTAGTACCTGAAACTAGCGCGTCTACCAATTTCGCCATCTGGGCAACGAGCTAAAAATTATAGAGTAGAAAATATCCGTGTCAATATCAAAATCAAAAAATACCCAAAAATTAAGCAAGCTGCGCCGCAGCGACCCCTTCTTCGAGCGCGAATGTCAAAAGTACGACTTCCCGCTCCCGAGTCGCGAATTCATCATCCAGACACTCGCCGAGCTGGGTGTGCCGATGCCGTTCGCTGAACTGGTCGTTGCGATGGACATCCAGGAAGTCGAGCGCGAATTTTTCGAACGTCGCATGTTTGCGATGGAGCGGGATGGTCAGGTGATGCGCAATCGGCGCAACGCCTACTTGCTTCCCTCAAAGGCGGATCTTGTCCGCGGCACCGTCCAGGGTCACCCGGATGGCTATGGCTTCGTCGTGTCGGACGACGAAGGGGCGGACATTTTCCTCGGCCCCAACGAGATGCGCGAAGTGCTGCACGGCGACCGGGTCATGGTGCGTGTGGCTGGCCTGGATCGTCGCGGCCGTCCGGAAGGCAAGCTGGTTGAAGTGCTTGAGCGGGCCAATACGCGCATTGTCGGTCGGGTGCTGGTCGAAAACGGCGTCACACTGGTAGTGCCGGAGAACCGTCGCATCTCCCAGGAGATCCTGCTTGCGCCCGGTGCCAAGTCAAAGGCTGTAGCTGGCCAGGTGGTGGTCGTGGAGCTTGTTGAGCAACCGACGCGCTACGCTCAGCCTATCGGCAAGGTCGTTGAAGTTCTCGGCAATTACGCTGATCCGGGAATGGAGATCGAGATCGCGTTGCGCAAGCACGAACTGCCCTTCGAGTTTTCAAAGGCGGCCAAGGAGCAGGCGCGGCGCTTGCCGGACAAGGTTCGCAAGATGGACTGGAAGGGCAGGGAAGACATTACCGCGCTCCCATTGGTCACCATCGACGGCGAGACCGCCAGGGATTTCGACGATGCGGTGTTCTGCGAGCGCGAGGGGCGTGGCTTCCGCCTGGTGGTGGCGATCGCGGATGTCTCCCATTACGTGTCCGTTGGTTCGGCGCTGGATAGCGAGTCCTATGATCGGGGCAATTCGGTGTATTTCCCCCGGCGGGTGATTCCGATGCTGCCGGAGAAGATCTCCAATGGCTTGTGTTCCCTCAATCCCCAGGTCGAACGTCTTTGCATGGTTTGTGACATGTCCTTGTCCCAGACCGGCGTGATCAAGCAATACCGCTTCTACCCGGCTGTGATGTTCTCGAAGGCGCGCCTCACCTACAACCAGGTGGCGGCGGCGCTGTACGACAAGGAGCCGGGCGCGCTGGAAATCATCGGCGAACTGCTGCCCCACCTGCAGAATCTGGACAAGCTCTTCCGAGTGCTCCTGAAGGCCCGGGCCAAGCGTGGCGCGATCGATTTTGAAACCCAGGAAACCCGGATGGTTTTCGACGACAACGGGAAGATCGAGAAGATCATCCCGGAGAGTCGCAATGATGCTCATCGGCTCATCGAGGAGTGCATGCTGGCTGCCAACGTGTGTGCCTCGGAGTTTCTGCAGGCGCATGAACAACCGGCTCTGTATCGCGTTCATGAAGGTCCGACACCCGAGAAGCTTGCCAAGCTGCGCGAGTTCCTTGGCGAGTTCGGACTCCAGTTGCCCGGCGGTGACGAGCCGAAGGCGGCCGATTACGCCAAGTTGCTCGAAGCCCTCAAGGGTCGGCCGGATCTCCAGTTGCTCCAGACCGTGATGTTGCGCTCGTTGCGTCAGGCGGTTTACAGCCCGGACAACCTTGGCCACTTTGGTCTGGCTTACGAGGCTTACACTCACTTTACTTCGCCGATTCGTCGTTACCCGGACCTCCTCGTGCATCGCGCCATCAAGGCCGTGCTGACCGGACAGCACTACCAGCCGGCGCAGGATGCCGGTGACTGGAGTGCCATCGGCGTGCATTGCTCGATGACCGAGCGTCGTGCCGATGAGGCTGACCGGGATGTGGAAAACTGGCTCAAGTGCTTCTACATGCGCGATCGCATTGGCGAGGAGTTCGACGGAAGCGTTTCGTCGGTGGTACCTTTCGGCCTCTTTGTTGCGCTGGACGATGTTTTTGTCGAAGGGCTCGTGCACATCTCGGATCTGGGGACCGATTACTTCCACTTCGACGACGCCCATCACACGCTGGTCGGTGAGCGCACAGGAGAGCGTTATCGCCTGTCTGACCGTATCCGTGTGCAGCTTGTTCGGGTGAATATGGAAGCCAGCAAGATCGACTTCCGTTTGATCCAGGGGCCGCAACGGGCAACTGAAAGGGTTGGCAAGACCGCCCGCGACAAGGTTGCCGGTGCTGCCGTTAGTCCTTCGCCCGTCGCTACGAAGCCGGCTGCAGCATCCCGTCGCCGGGTCGTCAATGCCGGTGAGGCCGTGGTCCCCGTTCGCGCCGAAAAACCCAAGGCCGCAAAGCCCAAGTCCAGTAAGGCAAAAGTCTCCAAACCATCCAAGGCAAAGACCGCCAAGCCCCGCAAAAGCGCGGTTGGCGGCGTAAAGAAGAAAGCAAAAGCCAGTGTCTGATTCCGCCAGTTCCCGCCTCATCTACGGTTTTCATGCCGTACTTGCCAAGCTTCGCCATGATCCCGAGGGTATCTTCGAGATCTTCACTGACGCCCAGCGTAACGACGCCCGTGCCCGTGATCTCCTCCGTCATGCCGAACAGCTGGGTATGCGCATCATTCCGTCCGAGGGCGAACGCCTCGACAAGATGGTCGGTACCCGTCGGCACCAGGGTGTGGTGGCCCGGATTGACGGCCGTCGCAAGGAATTGAAGCTGCCTGACGTGCTGGACGGTCTGACCGAGCCCGCTCTGCTTCTGGTGCTCGACGGCATCCAGGATCCCCACAATCTGGGCGCCTGCCTGCGGGTTGCCGATGCGGCGGGTGCGCACGCGGTCATTGCCCCGAAAGACAAGGCTGTCGGCCTCAATGCGACGGCCATCAAGGTGGCCAGCGGCGCTGCGGATACGGTTCCTTACGTCACCGTGACGAATCTGGCCCGTGCCCTGCGGGAAATGCAGGAGGCGGGCGTATGGATTCTCGGCGCTGCCGGCGAAGCAGAAAAGTCGCTGTACACCGTCGACCAGAAAGGCTCCATCGCCTGGGTTCTCGGTGCAGAGGGTGACGGCCTGCGCCGCCTGACCCGTGAAACCTGTGATGAACTGGTCCGCATTCCGATGTACGGCAGTGTGGAAAGCCTCAACGTTTCGGTTGCCAGCGGCCTGTGCCTTTTTGAGGCGCGCCGTCAGCGCACTGTGCAAGCCTGAGTGAGAGTCGACTACGCCGAGGCGCGCAAGCTGCTCAGGCGAAGCCGGAGTGGGGCTCTCGGGACCCACTCCGTTGCCGCACCGGGCTATCCTTTTGTCACGCTTCTTCCGTATGTCGCTGACGAGGCGTGCCGGCCAGTGTTTCTGTTGAGCGGCCTGGCTGAACATACCCGAAACATTCTTGCAGATGCCCGTGCCAGCCTTCTGGTGGCAGACGGGGAGGGAGGCTTGCTTCAGCAGGCCAGAGTCACGCTGATCGGACTGGTAACACCGGTGGTGCTGGATGAGGCCGCCCTCGGCCGTTACCTGCGCTACAGCCCGGAGTCCGCGGACTACCTGGCGCTGGGCGACTTTCGTTTTTTCCGGATGGAGCCGGAAAGGGTGCGCTATATCGGAGGGTTTGCCCGAATGGGCTGGGCTGATGCATCGGTTCCTGCACAAACCCTCGACAGTACCGCCGAGGCGGCACTGGTGGTCGATTTGGCACGCCAGGCCCCGGTCGGTGTGTCAGTGCTGGGTGTGGATTTCGAGGGTCTGGATGTGCGGATATGCGGCGTCTTTCGCCGTTTCGACCTGCATCCCGTCAACCCGACCCTTGCTGCGCTTGGCGAAGCCGCTGAAGCTCTGCTTGGGCACATGGGGGATTTCACCCCCACGTCCGGCAACCCAAACCTGGGCTAGATTCAGTCGAGTCGGTTGAGTTTGTCCATGTACTGCTTGGTGAATACCCGGTCGGGAAGATCCTTCAGAGTCATCTGGGAGTAGCGCAGCACGGAAACGTCGCCTTTCTTGAGGGCGTCTTCCATGACCAGCTGGGTTGGCCGGACACGGCCGCCGAGGTTCTGGAATTTTTCATAGCGACAGACCTTCAGCAAGCGATCCGACAAAGAGTAAAACTCTGCCCTGTGCGGCCAGTTGTTGGATTGCCTGACCCAGTAAATCACCTTGGCGTAAGTGACGCCGCGGTCTACCGCAGACAATTCGAGAACGTACATTTTTTCGCCGTCGATGGTTTCCGTGCGGAGGATTTTCGGCTCGTAGTCTCCGGAGAAATTGGCCCGTGCCAAGTCACCGTTTGCCACCTGGCCGGTCAGGCGCTGGGCCAGCGAGAGCCTGACCGGCTGGGAAATGTTGGGCATGAATACCCACAGGTCCCGACCGCGCATCAGCATGGCCTGGCCTCGGTCCGATTCCGGTTCAAGGATTTGAACGATGGTGTTTTCGTTACCCTTGGAGAGGATCCTGTACTTTCTTTGGTCGAGCTGCTCCCCGGGGCTGGTCGAGTTGATGTCGATCACCACCTGAAATCCGTCGTGGGGAAAACGCACTTCATCCGCCTTGGATACGACCGTACGTGCCGTTTCTGCATCATCGGCAGTGACCAGACTGCTGCCGCAGCACAGCGCTGCAGTAGCGATCAGAAGGTTGCAGAAGCGAGCGCGAGAGCTTGGAAGGCAAAAGTTAAGGCTCATAATGTTATCCTTGGAAAGCAAACTACGTAGATCGGTGCAACGATGCCAATTATCCGTATTGATGACGTGAGCAAGATATATCGACTCGGAGAGCAGTACGTCACGGCACTTGAGTCTGTGTCCCTGACGGTCGAGCCGGGAGTGTTCATGGCGATTGCCGGTCCGTCCGGAAGTGGCAAGTCGACTTTATTGAATATCATGGGGTGCATCGATACGCCAAGCAAGGGGCGCGTTGAAATTGAAGGGAAGGATGTGTCGGGTCAGACACCCGACGAGCTTGCCGACGTACGTGCAAGAACCATTGGTTTCATTTTTCAGACCTTCAATTTGCTTCCGGTCCTGTCCGCCGAGGAGAACGTCGAATACCCGCTTTTGCAGATGCCGGAAATATCCCGGGAGGAACGCAAGGAAAGGGTTGCCCGCAACCTGTCCATGGTGGGTCTGAGCAAGTACGCCAGCCATCGACCGAACCAGCTTTCCGGGGGGCAGCGTCAGCGGGTAGCCATTGCGCGGGCGCTTGTCACCAATTCCCGGGTCGTGCTCGCCGATGAACCCACGGCAAACCTCGATCGGCGGACGGGTGAAAGCATCCTGAACCTGATGCGGGACATCAACCAGAACGCCGGAACCACCTTTGTCTTCTCGACCCACGATAAAAGGGTCATGAATCGTGCGGATCGTCTCGTGCGGATGGAGGACGGAAAGATTACGGCGCTGGGTCTTCGGCGTGAAGGCGCCTGGATTTTCGTTCAGGACCGTCGTACGCCGGGAGACGATCCCGATATTTGATCGGTTTTTGAAAGACACGAGGAAGAAATGGACAGTTTTAATTCAACGCTTGGTCGGTTCGCACTCGCGTTCTCTACTCTGGCCTTCTGTGGCGCAGCAACGGCTGCCGACGCGGATCTCGATCTCGACGACACAAGCACCGGGGCGGTGAAAACCGGTGGGCATCTGCAGTTTGATATGGCGCGTACCTACGCGAGTCCCGAGCACTGGTCCATGGCGCGTGCCCGTGCCGAAGTTGCCGCGCAGGGCGGCGGCGAAAGCCTCAAGTGGAAAGTGTCCGGGCGAGCCGATGCCGATGCGGTCTTCGCGATCGATTCGGGCTTTTATCCCGATGCGGTGCGCCGGGATCAGCAATACCAGTTCGATCTGCGTGAAACCTTTGTTGACTTCTCCACTGGCGAAGTTGACGTCAGAATCGGACGCCAACATATTGTCTGGGGCGAGATGGTCGGTTTGTTCTTTGCTGACGTTGTCTCCGCTCGCGATCTTCGAAGCTTCTACCTCCCTGATTTTGAACAGCTTCGCATTCCCCAGTGGGCTGCTCGCGCCGAGTATTACTTTGGCGATACGCATGCGGAACTGGTGTGGATTCCTGTTCCCAGCTACGACAAGATCGGCAAGCCGGGTTCGGAGTTCTATCCCTTGCCGAAGGGTGCCAACGTCCGCGGTGAGGTCAAGCCGGATTCATCCCTGGGCAACACGAATTGGGGAGGACGTCTGTCGAGGCTGGTAGGGGGCTGGGATCTCTCAGGCTTCTATTACCGGAGTATGGATGTTGCGCCGACCTTCTATGTGGTTGGGATCAACGAGTTCCAGCCGCGGCATGAGCGGATTGCACAGTTGGGAGGAACCTTCGCCAAGGACTTTGGCGATCTCGTGCTTAAAGGCGAAGTGGTGCATAGCCGTGGGAGAAAGTTCAACACCAACAACCTGATGGCGCCCAATGGTCTCGTTGATCAGGACACGCTGGATTACGTGGTGGGTGTCGACATTCCTGCGTTCCGTGATGGAAGAGTAAACCTGCAGTATTTTGCGCGCAGGACCTTTGATCATGATGCCGGCACGGGTCTGGATCGTACGGAAGGGGGCGCGAGCATACTTCTCAGGAGCGCCGTCACAAGGTCTTGGGAAGCTGAAGCCCTGCTTGTGTCCATGCTCAATCGTACCGACTACATGTTCAGGCCAAAGGTGACCTGGTCAGCTAGCCGGAGTTGGCGGCTTGTCTTTGGTGTAGATGTCCTTGGTGGCAAGCCCACAGGTCTGTTCGGTCGCTATGACGACCGGGATCGCATCTACACAGAGGCACGCTGGTCGTTTTAGGGACAGCCTCAGGCAGGGCTCTTGCCCTGTGGCGCTTGCTGGCCGAGGAGCTGTCGATCCATGCAATGGCAAAGTCATGGGCGCTTTTGAGAGCGCCGTGACGTTTTTCTCCGGGCTCATGAATGGGCTGCCGTAATATCCGCTTGTTATCATTCGAAGGCTGAATGTCGGCCATTTAAGGGGATGTACCTTATGAAACGTTTCTTTGCGATGGGTGTGTTGGCATGTGCCGTGGCCGGCTTGACAGGCTGCGCGACAACCTATCCGCCGGCACCGCCCACGGCCTCGACTTCCGACTACAACTACCTGATCGGCGCCGGGGATACGATTAATATCGTGGTCTGGCGAAATCCCGAATTGTCGATGTCCGTGCCGGTCAGGCCGGATGGAAAGATCACGACCCCGCTCGTCGAGGATCTTCCGGCTGCCGGCCGCGATGCGACCACGCTGGCCCGGGAAATCGAGAAGGCTCTGGCCAAGTACATCCGTGACCCGGTCGTGACCGTCATCGTGACGAGCTTCGTGGGTCCTTACTCCGAGCAGGTGCGCGTGGTGGGCGAGGCGGCCAAACCGCAAACCCTGTCGTTCAAGAAGCAGATGTCGCTGCTTGACGTGATGATCGCGGTTGGCGGCATAACCGATTTTGCCGATGGCAATCGGGCGACCCTGCTGCGCACATCGGAGGGCAACAAGCAGTATTCAGTTCGACTGAGAGACCTGATCAAGCGTGGCGATGTTTCTGCCAACGTCGAAGTGAAGCCGGGTGATGTCCTCATCATCCCGCAAAGCTGGTTCTGACCTCTCTCTTGATTTCCTCCCCTGGGTGTCCAGGGGGGACGCTTTCGGAATTCCCTAATGGAAGACATATTAAGACAGCTGTCGGTGATTCTCCGCGGCATGTGGCTTTATCGCTGGTGGGGCTTGGCTGCTGCCTGGATCGTGGGTCCGATCGCCGCTGCCACGGTCTACTTGCTGCCTGATCGCTACGAGTCTTCGGCGCGGGTCTATGTGGATACCCAGTCCATTCTGAAGCCGTTGATGTCCGGTCTGGCCGTGCAGCCGAATGTGGATCAACAGATCAACATTCTCAGCCGTACCCTGATCAGCCGCCCGAACGTCGAAAAGTTGATTCGCATGGCAGATCTCGATCTGACGGTGAAGAACAAGGAGGAACGGGAAGCCCTTATTGCAAGCGTTACGAAATCGCTTGAGATTCGGGTGGCCGCAGGCCGGGACAACCTCTACACGCTGGCTTACACGGATACCGACGCTGAACGGGCGAAGCGCGTTGTTCAGTCTCTGGTGTCGATGTTTGTGGAGTCGGGCCTGGGCGACAAGCGCAAGGATTCTGACACGGCGCGCAAGTTTATCGAAGAGCAGATCAAGGCCTATGAGCAAAAGCTCGAGGAAGCCGAAAATCGTCTGAAGGAATACAAGCTGCGCAACCTGAATACGGTGGGTACGGGCGGGCGCGATTACTTCTCGAAGATGAACGACGCGGGTGAGCAACTCAATCAGGCCAAACTCGCCTTGCGTGAGGCCGAGAACTCTCGCGATGCCCTCAAGCGGCAACTGACCGGTGAAGAGCCGGTTCTGCTGCCCGAGAATCCGTCGAGTGCCACGCTGGCTACAGTGTCCGTGCCGGAACTGGATGGTCGTATCGAAGCCCTGAAGAAGTCCCTCGATGGCTTGCTCCAGCGTTTCACCGACCAACATCCGGATGTAGTCGGTGCCCGCAAGCAGATCGAAAGTCTGGAAGCCCAGAAGATCCAGGAAATCAAGGCTCGTCGCAAGGCAGCCCCGAGTGGTGGTAGCGCCATGGGCTCCGCCAATGCCAACCCGGTTTTCCAGCAATTGAAGATGTCACTGGCGGAAGCCGAAGCCAATGTCGCTTCTTTGCATGCGCGGGTTGCCGAGTACGAGAGCCGTGTTCAGTCGCTGAATGCGTCGTCGCGGATGTTGCCCCAGATCGAAGCCGAGTTTACCCAGCTTAACCGTGACTACGACGTTAACAAGCGCAACTACGATGCGCTGGTTGCACGACGCGAATCGGCCACGATGGCAGTCGAGATGGGCGCCACGTCTGGCGTTGCCGATTTCCGCCTGATCGACCCGCCGACCGTTCCGAGCAAGCCCGCCGCACCCAATCGTCTCCTGCTGATGCCGGGAGCTGGTCTTGCTGCACTGCTCCTCGGTGCTGCGATCAGTTTCCTGATCAGCCAGATTCGACCCACGTTCTCCGACACGCAGGTGCTGCGTGAGGTAACAGGGCTGGCGGTACTCGGTTCGGTCAGCATGCTTGCCGACCCCGACCGGCTCCGGAACCTGCGTCGTGGAAAAATCGTGTTCCTTGGAGGAGTCGGTGCCCTGGTCGGGTTGTTTAGCGCAATGACTGTCTGGCTGATGCTGGCCAGGATGGCTTGAGGTTCGAACATGAGCATTATTGAAAAGGCCGTCGAGCGGCTCGAGCAACTCCAGAGAGCCAGTGGCAACGCTAATGTAGCCCCGCGTGAAGAGCCGCAAGGCGAGCCCCTGACTGCAGTGCCTGCCCCCGCGTCTGAGGATGTGTCACCGGTGGTTGTCAAGCCGGCTGTTGAAACGCAGCCGGTTGAAAAGCCGGTAGCCGCTCCCAAGGCCATGCTGGCGTCCAATCCCGACAGGTTCGTGGAGATCGATCTTGACCGGTTGAACTCGGTCGGCATCGTGACGCCGAACGCCGCACGCTCCCTGATCGGTGACGAATACCGGATCATCAAGCGTCCGCTTCTGCGCAACGTGCAGGGCAAGGGGGCATCGGCCGTCAAAAACGCCAACTTGATCATGGTGACGAGTTCTCTGCCGGGAGAAGGCAAGAGCTTCAGTTCGATCAATCTTGCCATCAGCATGGCAATGGAGCTGGACCATACGGTATTGCTGATTGATGCCGATGTGTCGCGGCCGTCGGTCCTGAACATCCTTGGCCTTCCGCCGAGGAAAGGGCTGATGGATGTTCTGACCTCCAACAACATCGAACTGGGCGATGTACTACTCAAGACGAACATCGAGAAACTCAGTCTGCTGCCCGCCGGCACTCCACATCCGAGAGCGACCGAACTGCTCGCCAGTGATGCGATGAACCACCTGCTTGGCGAGCTGGCTGACCGGTATTCCGACCGGATCATCATTTTCGATTCCCCGCCCTTGATCGTCACGACCGAGTCGCGGGTTCTCGCAACGCACATGGGGCAGGTCGTCATGGTCGTGGAGTCGAACAAGACGACGCAGGCTGCCGTAAAGCAGGCGCTGTCGACGATCGATGCGTGCCCGGTAAGGCTGATGCTGCTGAACAAGTCCCAGCAGTCTGGTGCTGGTTCCTATGGCTACGGGTACGGCTATGGTTACGGATACGGGTACGGACATGCACCGAGGGACAAGGCGTGAAAGCCCGCCCTCATTCCCGGCGTGAGCGTTCCATTCCCCATTGGTGCCTGGCGGTTCTATCGGCATCGATCGGCAGCATGGCGTTTGCCCAGCAGACACAAATTATCCCGTCGGTCTCCCTTACCGAGACAATCACGGATAACGTCAGCTTGAAGCGTTCTTCGGAAGCCGAGTCGGAAATGATTACCCAGGTCATTCCGAACATTGTCGCGACCACCAAGGGCGGGCGTGTCGAAGGCAGCATGCAGGCAGCGTTGAGCAGTGCCTTTTACGCCAACGACGGCGGCCGCAACAGGAACTACCTGACCCTGAACGGGATGGCCAAGGTCGAGGCCTGGGAGAAACGCGGTTTCATCGATCTGAGTGCGACGGTTTCCCGGGAGGCCTTGTCTGCGCTGGGCCCCAAATCGGGTGATACGGTGACGGGAACCGCTAATCAGGGCGAGGTACGCAATGTTGTGATCAGCCCCTACCTCACTGGCCGTTTTGGCGCGACCGGCAAGGCGAATCTGCGTTACACGCACTCGGAAACGGACTCCAGCAGTTCAACCCTGCAGAAGATGCAGCGTGACGCCATCTCGATCAATCTTGCCGATCCGAGAGCTTTCGGGGCCTCAGGCTGGACGCTGGCCTTTACGGATAGTCTGGACCAGACCGCGAACCGACGGGATCTGAAAACGCAAAACGCCAGGCTGACCGGCTTGCTTCAGGTTGATCCCCAGCTTGTCTTGCGCCTTGTGGTGGGTTCCGAATCAAACAACTATCGGTCCGATGACGTGACCCGTTCCACCATCATGGGTGTCGGCGCCGATTTGTCGGTGAGTCCGTTGACCAAGTTCTCCGGCTTGTGGGAAGACCGGTTTTTTGGTCCAGGGTATTCGTTTACCGCCGAACATCGCCGTGGTTTTTTGTTGTTTACCGGTAGCTATTCGAAGGACGTCAGTACCACCAGCCAGTCTTTGACTGGCACGACCTTCTTCAACACCTACGATTTCCTGATGGCGGCTCTGCAGGGCCAGTATCCCAACGAAACGGAGCGGGCAATCCAGGTTCGCACTTACATGGCCGACCGTCAGTTGCCTGAGCGTTTTGGCGCGAGTCAGGCCGTGCTGTCCAACGGCATGTTTCTCGACCGTCGCATCCGCTTCGGGGTTTCCCTGACGGGCGACCGCAACTCCCTGCTTTTTTCAGGGTTCCGCTCCCAGCGCAACAACCTGACCGACCAGAGCTTTACCCTTGGCGGTGACTTCCAGCAGGCCGACAGGGTGAACGAGACCGGTGGATCGGTCACCCTGAGTCACCGGCTTACGCCGCTGACTTCTGCGAACGTGGGCTTGACCCTGACGCGCAGTCATCGGGACAGCACGAGCGCGGCAGCCAGCCAGGCCAATCGTTCGCGCATCTTCACCGCCGCCCTGATCACCAGGTTCACGCCCAAGACCAGCGGTACCCTGAACTTCCGGAACAACCGGGGTGAAGGTCTGACCGCCTATACGGAGAACGCGTTGATTGGCTCGCTCTCCATTCGTTTCTGAGAAAGCTTATGTACGAAGCCTATTTCGGCCTCCGGGGAAAGCCTTTTCAGCTTAATCCTGATCCCTCCTTCTTCTATGGTAGCCGTGGTCATCGTCGTGCAATGGCCTATCTGGAATACGGGCTGCATCAGAACGAGGGTTTCATCGTCATTACCGGCGAGGTAGGTGCGGGCAAGACCTTGCTGGTGCGCAGCCTGCTGGAGAAGCTCGATCCGGGGAAGATCGTTGCGGCCAACCTGGTGAGTACCCAGATCGACGCGGACGATATCCTGCGTCTGGTGGCTGCTTCCTTTGGCATTCCGAGCAAGCACCTTTCCAAGAGTGATCTGCTGCTGGCGATCGAGGCCTTTCTGGTCTCGACCACGGCTGCCGGAAAGCGTGCGCTCCTGATTGTCGATGAAGCGCAGAACCTCACGCAGCGTGCGGTTGAAGAGCTTCGCATGCTCTCCAACTTTCAGCTCGAAGATCATGCCCTGCTGCAGAGTTTTCTCGTCGGTCAGCCCGAGTTCCGGACGATCATGCAGAGCCCCGAGATGGTGCAGTTACGGCAGCGCGTCATAGCCTCCTATCACCTCGGCCCTCTGGACCTTGCCGAGACCCAGGCTTACGTGGAACACCGCCTGACCTGCGTTGGCTGGAAAGGCAACCCGGCATTCGATGCGGAGGCGACAAAGGGGATATTTGCTTTTAGCCAGGGCATCCCGCGCCGCATCAACGCGCTTGCCGACCGCATCATGCTTGCGGCCTTTCTCGGTGAGCATCGCCGTGTCAGCGCCGAGATGGTCGACCAGGTCACTGCTGAAATGCGCGAGGAGCATGTCATCCCGCAAAGCACGACCTTCAATGCTCCCAAGGCCGGTAACCCGGGGGAGCTTGCAGGGCTTGTTGATCTCCAGCGGTTGCTGGCCGACCCCGAGGCGGCCAAAGCCTTGGCGGGGGCAGGGCAGGGCTTTGATGCGGCGCGCTTCGAGGAACGTCTGGCCCTGCTTGAACGGACACTTTCGACGACGCTGAATGCGATCAGCCAGCTGATCGGCGCTGCCCAGCAGCAAGCCGCCGGATCGGACAGCGGAGCCCAAACAAAATGACCAAGCCCGGAACGAATGGCAAGGGAATCGTCAATGCACTGACGATCGACGTAGAGGACTATTTCCAGGTCTCGGCACTGGCCCCTCATTTTCCGAAGGACGTCTGGAACGACACGCCCTGCCGGGTCGAAAAAAACGTACACCGCATTCTCGAAATGCTGCATGAGCACGGCGCCACGGGGACCTTCTTCACGCTTGGCTGGATCGCCGAACGTTATCCGAAACTGGTTCGCCAGATCGTTGCGGAGGGCCATGAGCTGGCCAGTCATGGCTATGGCCATCAGCGTGCCAGCGACCAGACTCCCGAAGCGTTTCTTGCGGACATTACACTGGCCAAGGTGGTTCTCGAAGATATCTCCGGGTGCCTCGTACAGGGCTATCGTGCACCGAGTTTTTCGGTGGGCGCGTCCAATCCGTGGGCCCACGATTGTATCGAGACGGCTGGCTACGCTTATAGTTCGAGCGTCTATCCGGTCAAGCACGATCACTACGGGGTGCCCGATGCGCCCCGTTTTACCTATCCGGTTGGACAAGGGCTACTGGAAATCCCCATCACCACCGTGCGTCGTTTTGGCCGGAACTGGCCGGTGGGCGGAGGAGGGTATTTTCGTCTTCTGCCCTATTCGCTCTCGGCGTGGGGTATCGACAAGGTCAACCATGAAGACCGCAAGCCGGCAATTTTCTATTTTCACCCCTGGGAAATCGATCCCGGTCAGCCGGTGGTGCGGGAAGCCAGTGCCAAGACCCGTTTCCGGCATTACGTGAATCTGGAACGCACCGAAGCCCGACTCAACCGTCTGCTCCAGGACTTTGCCTGGGGCCGGATGGATGAAGTGTTTCTTCAAGCTGCAAAACAGTCAGTCTAGGGTTTCAAGAATGGTTTCCGTCGTCAATGTGCGTCCTTACGCAGAGCGTGATGCTGCGCGCTGGAATGAATTTGTCTTCGCCTGTCAGAGCGCAACCTTTTTTCACCGGATCGAGTGGCGGGCGATCATGGAAGGGGTGTTTCATCATCGTACCCACTACCTGCTTGCCGAACGCGATGGGCAGATTGTGGCGGTCCTTCCCCTGGCTGAAGTCAAGAGCCGGCTGTTCGGACATGCGCTGACATCCTTGCCGTTTGCCGTGTATGGCGGCGTCGCCGGAGACGATCCTGAGGCGGTGGCGGCACTCGAAGCTGCGGCTGAAGCTGCGGCCCGCAAGGCTGGTGTGCAGCACCTGGAATATCGCAACCTTACCGAACGCCATGCGGACTGGCCCCGGCAGGAGCTTTACGTGACCTTCCGGAAGGAGATTCTTCCGGATGAAGAAGCCAACATGCTGGCCATTCCGCGCAAGCAGCGCGCCATGGTGCGCAAGGGGATCAAGAATGGTCTGCTGAGCACTGTCGACAGCAACGCCGACCGCTTCTTCGCCCTCTATTCCGACAACGTGCTCCGCCATGGCACGCCGGCTCTTTCCAAGAAATTCTTCGAAACGCTGCTTGCCGTGTTCGGCAAGGACTGTGAAATCCTCACTGTCACTACGGCCGACGGCCGGCTGCTGTCCAGCGTGCTGAGCTTCTACTTCCGGGAAGAAATCCTGCCGTATTACGCCGGCGATGACATGGCTGCCCGCGATCTGGCCGCCAACGATTTCAAATACTGGGAGCTCATGCGCCACGCCTGTGCCCGTGGATGCCGAATTTTCGACTATGGACGCAGCAAGATCGGCACCGGTCCCTACCATTTCAAGAAAAACTGGGGCTTCGAACCGATGCCTCTTTCCTACGAGTATCGTCTGTTCAAGCGGGATGCGGTTCCGCAGAACAATCCGATGAACCCCAAGTATCGTGCCTTCATTGCCCTGTGGCGGAAGTTGCCGATAGGGGTGGCCAACCGGCTCGGGCCGGTCATCGTGCGGAATCTGGGGTGAGTGATGCTCGCCTCAGCCCGTTGAATATCGTGCCCTGCGTGGAGAGTTCATGAATCCGCTGATCCGCTTGAGCGTCACCATTGGCGCGGTGTTTGTCTGGGTGATTGGTTTCTATCACGTCACTGCCGCAGAGGTATTTTCAATCTGGTGGCGCTCCGACACTTTTGCCCACGGCCTTCTGGTGATTCCGATGTTCGCCTGGCTTGCCTGGCGCAACCGGGAACGCCTCATCGGGCTGAATCTGGCGCCGGCACCGTTGATGGTCGTGCCGCTGCTGTGTACGGGACTTGTGTGGCTACTCGGCGAGCTGGCCAGTGTCGCCTCGGTCAGCCACGCGGCTCTGGCTTTGCTGCTGATCTTCAGCCTTGTCGGCGTTCTTGGCCTGAAGCTCGCACGGCCGCTGGCCTTTCCGATTCTCTTCCTGTTGTTCGGTGTGCCCATCGGCGAGTTCATGCTGCCGATCATGATGAAGTACACGGCAATCTTCACTGTTGCCGCGTTGCGTTTGACCGGCATTCCCGTTTATCAGGAAGGCCTCCATTTCATTGTGCCGAATGGACGCTGGTCCGTCGTCGAAGCCTGTAGTGGTGTGCGCTATCTGATCGCCTCCCTGATGGTCGGTACGCTTTACGCTTACCTTAGTTATCGCAGCCTGACCCGCCGGCTGGTTTTTGTCGGTTTTGCGATCATTGTTCCGGTCGTCGCCAACTGGCTGCGCGCCTACATGATCGTGATCATTGGCTACCTCAGCGAGAACCGCCTCGGTACCGGGGTGGATCATCTGCTGTATGGCTGGGTTTTCTTCGGCATTGTGATCCTGCTGATGTTCTGGCTGGGTGGCCGCTGGCGTGAGGATATGGATGCACCTGCGCATATCCCGCAAACCGTTTGTTCCACGCCGCTGGCGACTTCGGCGCTGCTTGTCCGACTCGCTCCGCTGGCGCTCGCAGTCGCTGTGTGGCCTGCCATCCTGCAATACCTCGACCGTCCCGAGGCCTTGCAGGCCTCTGCATCTGTCGAACCAAAGCCGCTGGTGCTTGCTGCGCCGTGGGCCGAGGTGGCCGAGCCACTGGCGGCGTTCAAGCCTTCTTTCCACGGTTATCGCAGCGAGCGCCTCCGGCATTATTCGGATGGCAAGAGCCGGGTGGCGGTTTATGTGGCGACCTATGCCCAGCAGGTGCCCGGACGGGAACTGGTGCAAAGCGAGAACATGTTGCTGCAGCCGGCCGATCCCGCCTGGAGCAAGTTCCAGGAAGGAAAGGGGGGCGACTCCAGCGCCGGAACCTGGCACAGCGCCGTGCTTTCCGGAGGCTCGACACCGCTAGTCGTGTGGTCTGGCTACTGGATCAACGGGCGTCTGGTGACCAGCGATTATGTTGCCAAGGGCTTGCTGGCCATCGAGAAGCTGCAAGGCCATGCGGACAGGTCTGCGTATGTCGCCATTTGGGCGACAGGGCAGGATGCAGCAAGCGCTACGAGCGAACTGGAGGCGTTTCATCGCAGCAATGGTCAAGGGCTGATCGACATGTTGGCGACGGTTGTCGTGCCTTGATGACGGTAGCCCGGAACGAGAGTGCCATCCCCTTTACGCGTCGTGACTTCCGTCCGGTTGCCGCAGGGAAGGCTTCTTTCGGTCCGGCAGGCCGTTTCGTTGGTCAGTTTTGGCCCTTGTCCTCGGGCTATCTAACAAAAAGTGATGTTGCAGCTGCTCGTCTGTCATGTTGGCAGATGTAGAATGTCAGGCCCTTCTGCGATGCGCAAAGCATGCTTTGCGCCCCTCGTCCGCTCTTCTGAAATCGTTGGCCCAACCAGCGGGCACAGCCTGCTTCCGGTGTGCACTGCCAGCCCTGTCTTGATTCTGCGGGTTTGATTCAGGTTGTGGATCGCTGTCGGTGTGTCGAAGGTCATGCTTGGGTCCGAATGTTTTGCCCTATTCTCACAGCCAGAAGAATTGTCCTGAATGCGCCCCGAAATGTATGGGTATCGCTCTGCCGACAAGGCGACTGTTAAAAGGTAAGAAATTATGTGCGGCATAGCCGGGCTTTTCGATACAAGAAGCAAACAGATGTTCTCGCGCGATCTGATGCAGCGCATGAACGACAGTCAGCAGCACCGCGGGCCGGACGAAGGGGGGTATCACTTCGAACCGGGGGTCGCCCTGGGGCACCGTCGCCTGTCCATCATCGACATCTCTACCGGCCAGCAGCCGCTCTTCAACGAAGACGGTTCCGTGGTGGTGGTCTTCAATGGCGAGATCTACAACTACCAGGAATTGATTCCCGAGCTCACCGCCCTCGGTCACCAGTTCCACACCCGCAGCGACACGGAAGTCATCGTTCACGCCTGGGAGTCCTGGGGCGAGGAGTGCGTCAAGCGCTTCCGCGGGATGTTTGCCTTTGCGCTGTGGGACCGCAATCGCCAGACTTTTTTCATGGCCCGCGACCGGATGGGTGTGAAACCCATGTATTACGCGGTGCTCCGCGACGGCACGCTGATGTTCGGTTCCGAACTGAAGGTGCTGATGCAGCATCCGGGTCTCGACAAGACCATGGACCCGCACGCCATCGAAGAGTACTTCGCGTTGGGCTATGTGGCCGAGCCGCGGACCATTTTCGCTGGCGCACTCAAGCTTGAGCCCGGCTTTTCACTGACCATCCGCCACGGTCAGCCGCTGCCTGAACCCAAGCAGTACTGGGATGTAAACTTCAGCCTCGACAACGCCATGAGCCTGGCCGACGCCTCGGCCGAGCTGGTCGAGCGTCTGCGCGAATCGGTGCGTCTGCGCATGGTTGCCGAAGTGCCGCTGGGTGCCTTCCTGTCGGGAGGTGTGGATTCGAGCGCGGTCGTCGCGACCATGGCCGGGATTTCCCCGGATCCGGTAAATACCTGCTCGATTGCCTTCGACGATCCGGCTTTCAACGAATCCGCGTTTGCCCAGATGGTGGCTGACCGCTACCACACCAATCACCGGGTGGAGATGGTCAAGTCCGACGACTTCGATCTGATCGACACCCTTGCCGCGCTGTATGACGAGCCCTACGCCGACAGCTCTGCGATCCCGACCTACCGGGTCTGCCAACTGGCGCGCAAGCACGTAACGGTGGCCCTGTCGGGCGATGGTGGCGACGAGAACATGGGCGGTTATCGTCGCTATCGCTTCCACATGATGGAAGAGAAGATGCGCGGTGGTTTGCCGCATTCGGTGCGCAAGCCGGTTTTCGGCCTGCTCGGCCGCTTGTACCCCAAGGCTGACTGGGCGCCACGGGTGTTTCGCGCCAAGACGACCTTCGAAGCACTGGCCCGGGATTCCGTTCAGGCCTACTTCCATTCGGTATCGATCCTGCGCGACGACATGCGGCGCCAGCTTTTTTCGCCGAGTTTTCGCAGGCAGTTGGGAGGCTACAATGCCCTCGAGGTGTTCCGTCGTCACGCTGCCAAGGCGGGCACCGACGATAACCTGGCGCTCATCCAGTACCTCGACATCAAGACTTACCTGGTCGGAGACATCAACACCAAGGTGGACCGGGCCAGCATGGCTCATTCCCTCGAGGTGCGCGAGCCGCTGATGGACCACCCGCTGGTCGAATGGCTGGCCAGCCTGCCTACCAAGCTCAAGATCAAGGGCCAGGAAGGCAAGTTCGTCTTCAAGAAAGCCATGGAGCCGATGTTGCCGAACGATGTGCTGTATCGTCCGAAGATGGGTTTTTCGGTTCCTTTGGCACGTTGGTTCCGCGGTCCGCTCAAGGAGCGGGTGCAAAAGGCCTTGCTCGGCGAAACCCTCGCCAGCACAGGGCTTTTCAACCGCGAGTATCTGCAGCATCTGGTCGACGCCCACCAGAGCGGCGCCCGGGATTACAGCTCTCCCTTGTGGACCCTGCTCATGTTCGAAGCCTTTCTGCGCAACAGTGGCCTGGGTGTCCAGACTTCGCCGATCGTGAGGGCTGCATGACGCTGCGGGTTCTGCACGTTCTCGACCATTCCTTGCCGCTGCACAGCGGTTATACCTTCCGTACCGCGTCCATCCTGCGCGAGCAGCGCAAGCTGGGCTGGGAGACTTTCCACGTCACGACGCCGAAGCAGGGCGTCGGTACGGCGCTGAAGGAAGACGCCGACGGCTGGACGTTTTATCGCACACCAAGCACCGACCAGGATGGTTTGGTGGCGCAGATGCGCCTCACCGCTGCGCGGCTCGACGAGCTGGTGCGCGAGATCAAGCCAGACATCATCCATCCCCACTCGCCGGTGCTCAACGCGCTGCCGGCCCTGTGGGTTGGTCGCCAGCACAAGATCCCGGTGGTGTATGAGATGCGGGCGTCCTGGGAAGACGCTGCCGTCGATCATGGCACGACCAGCGAAGGCAGTCTGCGCTACCGCGTCTCCCGGGGGTTGGAGAGCTTTGCCCTGCGCCGGGCCGACCAGGTGACGACGATTTGCGAAGGCTTGCGGAAGGACATCCTCTCCCGCAATGTGCCCGACGAGCGGGTGACCGTGATACCCAATGCGGTCGATGTGGCCACCTTCAAGTTTGGCGCCGAGCCCGACCCGGCGCTGCGTACGGCGCTGGGGCTTGACGGCAAGACAGTGCTTGGTTTTGCCGGCTCGTTTTACGGCTACGAAGGCCTCGACCTGCTCATCGACGCGGCCCACAAGCTGGTGCCTGCCCATCCCGAGCTGCGCGTGCTGCTTGTTGGCGGTGGCCCGCAAGATGCCAATCTCAAGGCCCAGGCGGCCCGGCTGGGGCTTTCGGAGCGGGTCATCTTTACCGGTCGCGTGCCGCATGCCGAAGTACAGCGTTATTACGAGTTGATCGACGTGCTGGCCTACCCGCGTTTGCCGATCCGCCTGACCGAGCTGGTCACGCCGCTCAAGCCGCTGGAAGCCATGGCCCAGGGGCGCATGTTCGTCGCCTCCGATGTCGGTGGCCACAAGGAACTCATCCGCCACGGCGAAACCGGCTTCCTGTTCCGCGCCGGCGATGTGAATGCGCTGGCAAAGTCCATCGACGACGTGCTGTCGCGCCGCGATTTGTGGCCCGCCATACGTGCCGAAGCCCGACGTTTCGTCGAGGTGGAGCGCACTTGGGCGACCAGCGTTTCCCGTTATCGCGAAGTCTATCGGCGTGCCCTGGCCAGCCGCGGCCGCGTACTTACTTTCTGAGGTTGCAACGTGTGCGGCATTCACGGACTTTTCCGATTTGACGGCCAGCGGGTTGAGCCCGCCATGCTTACGGCCATGGGCGACCGGACCGTGCATCGCGGCCCGGACGACGAGGGTCAGTACATCGACGGTCCCTGCGGCATCGCCATGCGCCGCCTGTCGATCATCGACCTGGCCGGTGGTCATCAACCCATCTCCAACGCCGACGACAGCCTGTGGCTGGTGTGCAACGGCGAAATCTACAATTTCCGCGAACTGCGCACCGAGTTGCAGGGACTGGGCTTTCGCTTCAAGACGGGTTCGGACAGTGAAGTGCTGCTCCATGCCTACGCCGCCTTTGGCGACGAATTCGTCCATCGCCTCAATGGCATGTTCGACTTCGCCCTGTGGGACCGGCGTCGCAACCGGCTGCTGATCGGCCGCGACCGCATCGGCGTCAAGCCGCTGTACATCCTGCAGGACGCCAGGCGCCTGGCCTTCGCTACCGAAGCCAAGGCTTTGCTGGCTCTGCCGGGTGTCACCGCAGAACTCGATCGCGACCAGCTGCCGAGCTACCTGCACCTGGGGTACGTGGCGGCGCCGGGTTCGATGCTGAAGGGCATCCGCAAGCTGCCGCCGGCTACCTTGCTGGCCATCGAGAACGGGCAGGTCAGGGAATGGCGCTACTGGCGTCTGCCGACGGCCATCGAGCGTTCGGTGTCCGAAGCCGAGTGGGTGTCGCGCATTCGTGCCCGGCTCGAGGAGTCGGTGCGCATGCAGATGGTCAGCGATGTGCCCATCGGCGCCTTCCTGTCCGGTGGCGTCGATTCGAGTGCGGTGGTCGGTTTCATGGCGCGCCATTCGGATCATCCGATCCGCACCTACGCCATCGGTTTCGAGGGCGGCGAGGCGGAAACGCTCTACAACGAACTGCCTTACGCGGCCCAGGTGGCCAAGATGTTCGGCACCCAGCACCGGGAAATCGTCGTCAAGCCGGACGTCGTCTCACTGCTGCCCAAGCTGCTGTGGCACATGGACGAGCCGATTGCCGACACGGCCTTCATCACCACTTTCCTGGTCTCCGAATTCGCCCGTCAGGACGTCAAGGTGATTCTCTCCGGAGTTGGCGGCGACGAGCTCTTCGGCGGCTACCGGCGTTACCTCGGTGGTCATTACGCCGAGCGCTTCCACCGCTTGCCGGGTTTTGTGCGCAGCGTCGCCGCGGCGGTGGCCAACCGCCTGCCCAGCGACCGCCATTCGGGCCTGCTCAATACCCTGCGCCTGGCCAAGGGCTTCATCGCCTCGGCTGAAATGGATCCTGATGACCGTTACCGCAGCTATCTGCAAGTGCTGGGGCGCGAGGCCGTTTCCGAATTGCTGCTGGACGGCCGGCAAACGAACATCGATCCGCTGACTCATGCCTTCGCCGGTGCTGGCAGCTCCGACGAGCTGAACCGCATGTTTGCGGTGGATGCGGAAACCCAGTTGCCGGACGATCTGCTGATGCTTACCGACAAGATGAGCATGGCGGTGTCCCTCGAATGCCGGGTGCCCTTGCTCGATCATGAGCTGGTCGAGCTGGCCGCGTCGATTCCGGGCTCGCTCAAGGTACGTGGCGGTCGTCTCAAGCATCTGATGAAGGAAAGCCTGTCGGATCTGTTGCCGCCGGATATTCTCGATCGCAAGAAGCGTGGCTTCGGCACCCCGATGGGCGCCTGGCTGAAGCGCGATCTGGCCCCGGTGTTGCGCCAGTTGCTGTCGAAGGAAACCGTCGCCCGCCGCGGCCTGTTCCGCCATGACGTTATTGCCCGCCTGATGGCGGATCATGAATCGAATCGTTCCGACGGCACGGATTCGCTGCTGTCGCTGATGAACCTGGAAATCTGGAGCCGAATCTACCTCGACCGGCGCGAGCCTGGCGATGTTGCCGTCGAGCTGAAGAGCTACGTCAAATGAACATTCTTTACGTCTGTCACCGTTTCCCGTTCCCCCCGAAGCGGGGTGGAAAGATCCGCCCCTTCAACATGATTCGTCACCTGACGGCCAAGGGGCACAAGCTTACCGTGTGCTCCCTGGCGCGTGCGCCGGAGGAGGCGGACGAGGGCAGGGGCATTGCACCGTACTGTGCCGCTTTCGAGATCGGGATGGTCAAGAATCCGATCCAGGCCGCGCGCATGGTGGCGCGGTTGCCGCTGCTCACACCCTCGTCAATGGGCTTTTTCTATTCGCCGGAGTTGAAGGGCAAGGTCGATCATCTGCTGGCAACCCAGAAGTGGGATCTGATCTTTGTCCATTGCTCCTCGGTGGCCCAGTACGTGGAGCACGTCACCGACGTGCCGAAGATCCTCGACTACGGCGACATGGATTCCCAGAAGTGGCTGGAGTATGCCAACTACAAGCCTTTCCCGTTGTCTCTGGGCTATCGCCTGGAAGGCACCAAGATGCTGGCCGCCGAGAAGCGCCTGGCGAAGAAGTTCGACATGGGCACGGCGACCACGCGGGCTGAATGGGAAACGCTGGACGGCTACAAAACGGGGCTCAAGACCGACTGGTTCCCCAACGGGGTGGATGCCGGTTTTTTCAGCCCCGATGGCTCGCCCTACGATCCGGATACGATCAGCTTCATCGGACGGATGGACTATTACCCGAACCAGGAGTGCATGTTCCGCTTCTGCGAGCAGATCTGGCCGCTGCTCAAGGCCGAGCGCCCGCAGATGAAGTTGCTCATCGTCGGTGCGGATCCGACGCCGGCGGTGCGCAAGCTCGGCGAACTGGACGGAGTGACGGTGACCGGCTCGGTGCCTGACGTGCGCCCCTATGTGCGCAGTTCTGCCCTGATGGTGGCGCCGCTCAACATTGCCCGCGGAACGCAGAACAAGATCCTTGAAGCCATGGCGATGGGCGTGCCGGTTGTCACCAGCACCATCGCAGCCGGTGGCGTTGACGCGCAATCCGAGAAGCATTTCCTCGTCGCCGATACGCCGGAAGCCTATGCTCGCCAAATCCTGCGCATCACCTCGAATCCGGTGGAGCGGCAGCGCTTGGCCGAGGCTGGCAGGGCCCGCATGCTGAGCCACCACGCCTGGCCGCGCTCCATGGAGCGCCTCGACGGGATCATCGAGCGATGCATCAAACAATTTCAGAAAAACAAGGGAAAGCGTAAATGAAGATCAGCATTTTTGGCTTGGGTTACGTCGGCGCAGTCTCGCTTGCCTGCCTGGCCCGCGATGGTCACGAAGTGATCGGTGTCGATATTGACACCAACAAGCTTGACCTGATCCGCGAGGGCAAGACCCCGGTTGTCGAAGAAGGCATGGTCGACCTGATGAAGAGCGTGGTGGCGAACGGCCGTGTCACGGTCACCACCGACACGCTGCACGCGGTCATGAACAGCGACATTTCCCTTGTCTGCGTCGGTACGCCGTCCGCCGCCAACGGCAGCCAGGATCAGGGCGCCGTGCTGCGTCTGGCTGAAAGCATGGCGCTGGCGATTCGCGAGAAGTCGGTGCCGCACGTGGTGGTGTTCCGTTCGACCCTGGTGCCGGGCACCGTGGAAGATGTCCTGCGCCCGATCATCGAAGCCGGTTCCGGCAAGAAGGACGGCGAGGGTTTCCACCTGTGCTTCCAGCCCGAGTTCCTGCGCGAAGGCTCCTCGATCCGTGACTACGACAAGCCGCCATTCACGGTGGTCGGTGCCAATCACGATTACCCGATTGAGCGCCTGAAGGAGCTGTTTGGCCATCTGCCGTGCAACTTTCTGCACACCTCGGTGCGTTCGGCCGAGATGATGAAGTACTGCTGCAACAACTTCCACGCCCTCAAGATCACCTTCGCCAACGAAACTGCACGCCTGTGTGAAGCCCTCGGCGTGAATCCTTTCGAGGTCATGGAGTTGGTCTGCCAGGACAAGCAACTGAACATTTCTCCGGCCTACCTGAAGCCCGGCTTTGCCTTCGGCGGCTCCTGCCTGCCCAAGGATCTGCGCGCCACGACCTATCTGGCCAAGAAGTACGACGTGGAAATCCCGATGCTCGCCGGCATCATGCAGTCCAACCGCAGCCACGTGGATCTGGCGGTGCAGAAGATCCTCGAAACCGGCAAGCGCAAGATCGGCTTCATCGGCCTGTCCTTCAAGACCGGTACCGATGACCTCCGTGAGAGCCCGCTGGTTTCGCTGGCGGAGCAATTGCTCGGCAAGGGCATGCAGCTCTCCATCTACGATCCGGAAGTGCACCTGTCCCGCCTGCTGGGCGCCAACAAGAGCTTTATCGAACGCCATGTGCCGCACATTGGCGAACTGCTCAAGCCGGAAATCGAGCAAGTGGTGGCGGAGTCCGAAGTGCTGGTGATCGGCTTGTCCGGCAAGGAAGTGGCAGAAGCGCTCGTCGGGCTGGTGCGTGAAGATCAGAAGGTGCTGGATCTGGTCAGCCTGCCGGCGTCGATCAAGCTCAAGGGTGATGTCGAAGGCCTGTGCTGGTGAGGCAGGTGTGGCAGCTCCCCCCATGCGGGGAGGGTTCTGCCGGGCAGGAATCGAGGAATGGCCGCCATGGCTGTTGAAGGATACAAAGGCCTGCGTCTGGCCGTTGTCGGCCCGTTGCCGCCCCCATCGGGCGGCATGGCCAATCAGTGCAAGCAGCTGATCGGCCTGCTTGAAGGGGAGGGCGCCCAAGTTGAACTGGTGCGCACCAACGCGCCCTATCAGCCGGCCTGGGCCGGCAAGCTGCCGGGCCTGCGGGCCTTGTTCCGCCTGGTGCCCTATCTGTTCGCCCTGTGGCGGGCGGCCGGCCGCTGTCAGGTCATGCATGTGCTCGCCAATTCCGGCTGGGCGTGGCATCTGTTTGCCGCGCCAGCGATCTGGATTGCCCGTTTGCGCGGCACGCCGGTGATCGTCAATTACCGGGGCGGTGAAGCGCAGCCTTTCTTTGCTGCAGCGCCCCGCTGGGTACATCGCACTCTCGCATCGGCCAGCATGCTGGTGGTGCCGTCGGCCTTTCTCGACGGGGTTTTTCGCGACTTTGGCTTCAAGCCGGTGATTGTTCCGAACATCATCAATCTTGAGCGCTTCGGCTTGCCCAAGAGCGGGGAGTCTGACGCACCTCCGCATGTGGTGGTGACGCGGAATCTTGAGCCGATTTACGATATTCCGACGGTTCTGAGCGCTTTTTCACGCATCTTGCCGCACCTTCCCGGTGCGCGCCTGACGATTGCCGGCAGTGGCCCCGAGTTGGCCCGCCTGGAAGCCTTGGCCGTAGAATTGAAAATTGCCGATGCGGTGCGTTTTGCCGGCCGGATCGACAACGAGCAGATTCCGGCGCTGTATGCGTCGGCGGATCTGATGATCAATCCCAGCACGGTCGACAACATGCCGATCTCGATTCTCGAGGCCTTTGCGAGCCGCGTACCGGTCGTCTCGACGGACGTCGGCGGCGTGCCTTTCATCGCTGAGCACGGGCGTACCGCCTTGCTGGTTCCTGCGCGGGATCCGCGTCAGATGGCCGAGGCGATGCTTGATCTGCTGGTGCACAAGGACAAGGCGTGCCGCATGTCGGAGGCGGCCCGGGAAGAAGTCAAACAGTACGCATGGCAGGTGATCGGCGCGAAATGGCGCGTGGCCTATCAGCGTGCAATCAGTCAGCAAGGGTGAGACAGATGGGTTTGTATACGCGGTTTTGCTCGGGCGTGATCTTTCCTCTGCACGAGAAACTGAAGTCACACGACTCCGTGGCACGTCTGCATGAACTCGAGAAGAGTCAGTACCTGCCCAGGCCGCAGATCGAAGCCATCCAGACGCAACACCTGAAGGATTTCCTCACCGATATCGGAACCCACGTTCCGTATTTTCGCGATCTGTTCAAGCAATTGGGGTTCGATCCGGCAAGCTGCCGCAGCGCAGAGGATCTGCAGCGTCTCCCTTTCATGAACAAGTCGGTCATCCGTGAAAACGTGGATGCCCTGAAAGCGGATGATGCCGGTCCGCTGAGCCGCTACAACACCGGTGGTTCAAGCGGCGAGCCGCTCATTTTCTATATCGGCAAGGCCCGCAAGAGTCACGATGTGGCTTCCAAGTGGCGCGCCACCCGCTGGTCGAATGTGGATATCGGCGATCCTGAAATTGTCTTGTGGGGCTCGCCGATCGAGCTTGGCGCCCAGGATCGGGTCAAGGCGATTCGTGACCGCCTGCTGCGCTCGTGGTTGCTGCCGGCCTTTCAGATGTCGGACGACAAGGTGCGTGAAATGCTGGCGCAGATCAGGGCGGTGCGCCCGAAGATGCTCTTCGGCTACCCCTCGGCACTGGCCCACATCGCCGAAAAGGCGCGTGCGTGGAACATCCCGATGAACGATCTGGGCATCAAGGTGGCCTTCGTTACCTCGGAAATGTTGTACGACCACCAGAAGCAGTCCATTTCAGAGATATTCGGCTGCCCCGTGGCCAACGGTTACGGGGCCCGCGACGCGGGTTTCATTGCCCACCAGTGTTCGCACGGCCGTCTGCATATTTCTGCCGAAGACATCGTCGTGGAAACCATCGATGCCGATGGGAAGCCGGTTGGCCCTGGCAAGCCGGGGGAGATCGTCATCACCCATACGGCGACGCGCGACTTTCCCTTCGTGCGCTATCGCACTGGTGATGTGGGTGTACTCGGCACCGAAGAGTGCAGCTGCGGCATCAAGCTGCCGGTGCTGGCCGAGGTGCAGGGCCGCACGACCGATTTTGTAGTGGCGGCCGACGGTACGGTGATTCACGCCCTGGCTTTGATCTACACGGTGCGGGATCTTCCTGGCGTTCAACGCTTCAAGATCATCCAGCATAGCCTGGAGCGCACTGAAGTCATGGTGGTGGTCGATGAACGTTTCGGGGATGGCGAACGGCTACGCATCCGTCGTGACTTCGCCGCCCGGCTGGGTGAGCGTGTTCAGGTTGAAATTAACGAAGTGCCTGAAATTCCACGTGAAAAATCCGGCAAGAATCGTTATGTTGTCAGCCACGTAAAACGCTGAACAGCGGCTCTCGCGGGATTCCCGCAATCGCAGAGGAACAGATGGCATCACTCAACAGGACTGTGTCGCTGGCCACAGAAGGAATCGCTTCGCTGGTCAGCGGCAACAGCAAACGCCTCACCGTGCTGATCTTTCACCGCGTACTGCCCGGGCCGGACCCGCTGGCACCCGGTGAAATGTACGCAGAGCGCTTCGATGCGCTGGTGGGGATGCTCGTCCGGCTGTTCAACGTGCTTCCCATGGATGAAGCACTGGCTCGCTGGAAGAAGGGAAGCCTGCCCGCCAGGGCGCTGGCCATTACCTTCGACGATGGGTATGCCGACAACTTCACCATCGCCTGTCCGATTCTCGTCAAGCATGGCGTCAAGGCGACTTTCTTCGTCGCCAGCGGTTTTCTCAACGGTGGAATCATGTGGAACGACGTCGCCCGGGAAGCGCTGCGCGCCTACAAGGGTGATGAAATTGACCTGGAATGGCTGGATCTGGGGACGCGATCCGTCGTGACAGACCATGAGCGCCAGGTTCTGGTCGAGGAGCTCCTCCTCAAGCTCAAGTACCGCTCTCTGGAAGGCCGGAGTGAGGCCCTGGCAAGAATCCTGGATGAAACCGGCGTCGTCATCCCCAAGGATTTGATGCTGTCGACGGCCCAGTTGAGAGGCCTGCGGGATGCGGGCATGGAGGTCGGCGGACATACTTCCAGCCATCCGATCCTCGCGGTATTGCCAGATGCCGAAGCGCGTCGGCAGATCGCTGACGACCGTGCGCGCCTGAGCGAGCTGCTGGGGCAGGCTCCGCGTTTCTTTGCCTATCCCAACGGGCGGCCGGACAACGATTACAAGGCGGGGCACGCCGACATTGTTCGCGACCTAGGCTATGAAGCCGCCTTCACCACGTCCTTCGGGTCGGTGGGGCCGGAGTCGGGGGTGTTCGAACTGCCGCGCTTCACACCCTGGGACAAGCCGCTTTGGCGCTTTTCCCTGCGCCTGGCCCACAATTATTTCAGGGGCCATTCTCGCCAACTGCTTCCAGGCAGCGTTGCCCCGTGAGTCGCCGGCTGACGCTGATGTATATGTTTTTAATGAATCTCTGCGCCTTCGCAGGGGGTAGTCGTGCGTGATTTACTGCTGATTGTGATTTTGCTCGGAACGCTGCCTTTTGCGTTCAAGCACACCTATGTGGCTGTCCTCCTGTGGACCTGGGTCAGCATCATGAACCCCCACAAGCTGGCCTACGGCTTTGCGAACGATGCGCCGTTTGCGCTGGTTGCCGCCGTTACTGCGCTGGTTTCGCTGATCGCCACAAAGGACAAGCTCAAGCTCCCCAAGGAAACGCCGGTCACGGTGCTGATTCTTTTCGTCATATGGATGGCGATCACCACGGCGGCGTCCTTTTATCCTGATGAGTCTTTCATGCAGCTCAAGAAGGTCATCAAGATTCAATTGATGACCCTGGTTGCCCTTGCTGCACTGCAGGAGCGTCGGCACATTGAGCTTTTCATCTGGGTTAACGTTCTGTCCATCGGCTTCTATGGGCTAAAGGGCGGGATTTTCACGATCATGACCGGTGGCAGTTATCGGGTATGGGGGCCACCAGGCGGATTCATTGAAGGGAATAACGAGATCGCCGTGGCGCTCATCATGTCGATTCCCTTCATGAATTACCTGCGTCTCATCGTGACCCATAAATGGGTGAAAATCGGCCTCACCGCCATGATGGTTCTGACCGCCATTGCTGCACTGGGTACGCAGTCTCGCGGAGCCTTGCTGGCGCTTGTGGCGATGATGGCCGTGCTGTGGGTACGCTCCGACAAGAAGATGGTGATGGGCGTTACGCTGGTGATGGTCGGCATGCTTCTGCTGGCACTCATGCCTTCCTCTTGGGAAGAGCGGATGCACACCATCAAGGAGTATGAAGAAGATGGCTCGGCGATGGGGCGCATCAACGCCTGGTGGCTGGCTTTCAATATCGCCAACAGGCGCATTACCGGTGCCGGGTTCGAGGCCTACACGCCGGAAACCTTCGCCGCCTTCGCACCGAATCCTGCAGATATTCACGTTGCGCACAGTATTTACTTCTCGGTGCTCGGAGAGCATGGTTATATCGGTTTGATTCTGTTCCTTCTCGTTTGGGTTCATACCCTTCGGGTCGCAGGGAAGATTCGGACCAAAACGCGTAACCGCAAGGATCTGGAGTGGCTCTTCCATCTTGCCGGAATGTCACAGGTGGCGCTTGTGGGCTACGCGGTTGGCGGCGCATTCCTCAGCCTGGCCTATTTCGATTTACCCTACAACATTATGGTCATCGTGGTGGTTGCCCATCGATGGTTGCTGGAAAAAAGCGTGAACAGCGAAGCGCAGGATCCAGGGAGCGTGGCGGAGGCCGGTGACCCTGCGGTGGCGGTCAAGGTCCGGACTTTGCCGTCCTGATTGTGGCTCCGCGCAGGATTGGGAGATCAAGTCGCCAGTACGGTATTCTTCCCTTCAGGGAAAATACATCAAGTTTTTTCACGTCATGGCGACCAGCGTCGCTGGATTGCGGAATTTGGGGTTAGGTCGATATGAGTCGTCGCATTCTGTGTCTTGGCTTTCTTTTTGGCGCCATGCTTTCAAGTCCGGGTTGGGCTGACGAGTTGCCGTTTCAGTGCGGCCCGTTGAGTAATGCTTATGGCCCCTACGACTACCGGACTGATCTGAGCAAGCTGAATATTGTCGAGATCGCTCACTTCACCTCAGATGTCGAGAATCTTCGCAAGGGTGTGCAGTCGGTCAGGCCTGGTCCCGATCTCAACTACACGCTCCGGGCTTTTCCCAATCACCACCGGGCTCTGATGTCGATTGTCAGATTGGGCGCCAGGGATAAGTCGGACAAGCCAGCCACCGGATATACAGTGGAATGCTTTCTGATGCGCGCCGAGGCATTCCGGCCGGATGATCCGATGGTAAAGCTCATTTACGGAATACATCTGCTCAATCAGGGAAAAAGCAAGCTGGCGCTGGTGAAGCTTGATGACGCTCGGGAATTGCCCCTGGAAAGTCCCAATTTTTTCTACAACCTGGGGCTTGCCTATTTTTCGGCGGGGCATTACGACAGAGCGCTGACGAGTGCTCACAAAGCGTATGCGCTGGGCTTCCCCCTTCCCGGCTTGCGTGACAAACTCAAGCGGGCTGGAAAGTGGAAGGATCCGGAGCCCGTCCTGAGTGACGAGGGTGAGAGCAAGGAAGTCGAGCCACCCAAGGCAGAGAAGCCGTCGCTTTAGTCCATCTTGCCTGCCTGTACAGGCAGGCGGTTTTGGATTAGGATGCGAATACAGTTTTTTGTACCTAACGGCGGCGAAAGTCGCCGTTTCGCCTTTCTGGCGCTTGCCGTACGAGGGTGGCGCCAGCGGGGCGAACAACGAAACAAGGTTGCTCGATGTCTCACTTGATGAACACTTACGGTCGGCTCCCGGTGGCATTCAGCCACGGTGAAGGCTCCTGGTTGTACGATCTGTCCGGAAAGCGTTATCTCGACGCCCTGGCCGGAATCGCCGTGTCGACGCTCGGTCACAATCATCCCCGCCTGGTCCGCGCCATCTCCGAGCAGGCTGCCCGGGTCATTCACACTTCCAACCTTTACGGCATTCCGAACCAGGAGGCCTTGTCGGACAAGCTTGCCTCGGTCTCGGCGATGGATGAAGTGTTTTTCTGCAATTCCGGTTGCGAGGCCAACGAAGCCGCCATCAAGCTGGCAAGGCTTTACGGTCACGGGCGTGGTATTGCCGAGCCGTGCATCATCGTGATGGACCAGTCCTTTCACGGCCGTACGCTGGCGACGCTTTCCGCAACGGGCAACAAGAAGGTCCAGATTGGCTTCGGGCCTCTGGTCGGCGGCTTCCTTCGCGCTCCCTTTGACGATCTGGCAGCGGTTGAGCAACTTGCGGCTGGCCGGACGAACATCGTTGCCATTCTCGTCGAACCCGTCCAGGGTGAAGGCGGCATCCACATTGCCCAGCAGGAATACCTGCAGGCGCTGCGCAAGCTGTGCGACGAGCGTGAGTGGCTCCTGATGTTCGACGAGGTGCAATGCGGCATCGCGCGTACCGGCAAGTGGTTTGGTCACCAGCATGCCGGTGTGAAGCCGGATGTCATGTCGCTGGCCAAGGGCCTTGGCTCTGGCGTACCCATCGGCGCCTGCCTGGCTGCCGGAAAAGCCGCTGGTGTTTTCAAGCCTGGCAATCATGGCTCGACCTTTGGCGGCAATCCCCTGGCCTGTGCCGCAGCCCTGACTACACTGGCTGTCATTGAGGAGGATGATTTGCTCGGCAATGCCACCGCAATTGGCCAGGCCATTTGCAGTGGTTTTGCAAAAGCCCTTGAGGGCGTCGCTGGGGTGGTGGATATCCGTGGTGCCGGATTGATGATCGGTATCGAGCTGGATCGTCCATGCAGCGTCCTGGTGGCGCGGGCTCTCGACGCGGGCTACCTGATCAACGTCACGGCCGACAAGGTCATCCGGCTTCTGCCTCCGCTGAATTTCAGCGACGCGGACGCGGCGACGCTGGTCGAGGGGCTGACCCCGCTGATCAAGGAATTTCTTGCAGCACAATAACGAAGAACGAGTGCCATGAACGCACCGAGACACTACCTACAGTTCAAAGATTTTTCGCGCGCCGAGTACGACTACCTTTTTGCCCGCACCCGCTGGATAAAGGACAAGTTCAAGCGCTACGAGCCCCATCATCCACTGTTCGACCGAACGCTGGTGATGATCTTCGAGAAGGCCAGCACGCGTACGCGCCTGTCCTTCGAGGCGGGCATGCAGCAACTCGGCGGCTCGGCCATCTACTTGAATACCCGCGACTCCCAGCTGGGGCGGGGGGAACCAGTGGAAGATGCGGCTCAGGTGATTTCGCGAATGAGCGATATCGTGATGATCCGCACCTTCGAGCAGTCGATCATCGAGCGCTTCGCGGAGTATTCCCGCGTGCCGGTGATCAATGGCCTGACCAACGAATATCACCCCTGCCAGATCCTCGCTGACATCTTCACCTTCATCGAGCATCGTGGTCCGATTCAGGGCAAGACCGTGGCCTGGGTTGGCGATTCGAACAACGTCTGCAACACCTGGCTGCAGGCGGCCGAAGTGCTGGACTTCCAGGTGCGTGTCTCCACGCCGCCGGGTTACGAGGTTGAGCCTGAAAGGGCAGGCCTTTACGGTACCGGTCATTTCGCGCACTTTGACGACCCGATGGAAGCGTGCCGCGGCGCCGATCTGGTGACCACCGATGTGTGGACCAGCATGGGCTTCGAGGCCGAGAACGAAGAGCGGATGCGGGATTTTGCCGACTGGCAGGTGGACGAGGACATGATGAAAATCGCCAATCCTGGCGCTGTTTTCATGCATTGTCTGCCGGCTCATCGTGGCGAGGAAGTGTCTGCGGAAGTCATAGACGGACCCCAGTCAGTCGTATGGGACGAGGCGGAAAATCGCCTGCACGCGCAGAAGGCGCTAATGGATTATCTCTTGATCGGCAAGGTCGAGGGTGACTGCGCTTGAAGCAGTCGATTGTTTCAAGACTCATTTACTAAATTGCGGAAGCGGGACATGAGCGACGTAAAGAAGGTTGTGCTTGCCTATTCGGGCGGGCTGGATACATCGGTGATCCTCAAATGGTTGCAGGACACCTATCAATGTGAAGTGGTGACTTTCACTGCCGACCTGGGGCAGGGCGAAGAGCTCGAGCCGGCTCGCGCGAAGGCGCTGCAGTTCGGCATCAAGCCGGAAAACATTTTCATCGACGACCTGCGCGAGGAGTTTGTCCGTGATTTCGTCTTCCCGATGTTCCGCGGCAATACGGTTTACGAAGGCGAATACCTGCTCGGCACCTCCATCGCCCGTCCGCTGATTGCCAAGCGCCAGATCGAGATTGCCCGTGCTACCGGGGCAGAAGCGGTGTCCCACGGTGCGACCGGCAAGGGTAACGACCAGGTTCGTTTCGAGCTCGGCTACTACGCGCTGATGCCCAACGTGAAGGTCATCGCTCCGTGGCGCGAGTGGGATCTGCTGTCCCGCGAGAAGCTGCTGGCCTATGCCGAAAAGAACGGCATTCCCATCGAGATGAAGCACAAGCAGGGTGGCTCCCCGTATTCGATGGACGCCAACCTGCTGCACATCTCCTTCGAAGGTCGTCACCTGGAGAACCCGGCTGCCGAAGCCGAGGAGTCCATGTGGCGCTGGACGGTGTCGCCCGAAGCCGCACCGGATGCGGCCGAGTATCTGGACCTGGAGTTCGAGAAGGGTGATCTCGTCTCGATCAACGGCACCAGGATGAAGGCGCACGAACTGCTGGCCAAGCTGAACGAGCTGGGCGGCAAGCACGGCATCGGCCGCCTGGATCTGGTCGAAAACCGCTATGTGGGCATGAAGTCCCGCGGCTGCTACGAGACCCCGGGTGGAACAATCCTGTTGCGTGCGCACCGGGCCATCGAGTCCATCACCCTTGACCGGGAAGTCGCCCATTTGAAGGACGACCTGATGCCCCGTTACGCCAGCATGATCTACACGGGTTACTGGTGGTCGCCGGAACGTCTGGCCTTGCAGGCGCTGATCGACAACACCCAGCAAACCGTGAACGGCTGGGTTCGCGTCAAGCTCTACAAGGGTAACGTGATCGTCGTCGCTCGCGATTCCAAGACGGATTCCCTGTTCGATCCGACCATCGCTACCTTCGAAGATGACCAGGGCGCTTACAATCAGAAGGATGCTCACGGCTTCATTCGCCTGAAC
Source organism: Zoogloea oleivorans (assembly GCF_008107625.1). GTDB lineage: Bacteria > Pseudomonadota > Gammaproteobacteria > Burkholderiales > Rhodocyclaceae > Zoogloea > Zoogloea oleivorans. Next base: position 13,517 of record NZ_SDKK01000008.1, on the reverse strand, counting down.
GCGCTGCGCATGCGCATCGCAGCCAACGCGAAAACCAAGCGGGGCTGATAGCAAAGCATGGATCCCACCGCGCCTTTGCTGTTCGGGCTGACTGTCGCAGAGTTTGAGGATATTTCCCTCAAGGTCTGCGTTGGGGGACTGATCGCTTACATGATTTTCATCATCGGCCATCTCGCTTGGGAGTCCAAGTCGGGAAAATATGGTGCGATATGGATGTTTGTGGGGCTCGGTGTGGGCTTCATCGGTTTTATCGCCAAGTCGCTGATTCAAAAGCTGCTTGGTATTGAATAATTTTTGACTTGAACTGAAAAATGACTCAATCCGCTCAATTCGACGCCGTATCGGTTGTCAAGAAAGCCAACGTCTACTTCGACGGCAAGTGCGTGAGCCACTCCATCGTGCTGGCTGACGGGGTCAAGAAGTCTGTCGGCGTGATCCTGCCCTCGACGTTGACCTTTAATACTGGTGTTCCCGAGATCATGGAAGGCGTGGCAGGTAGCTGCCGTGTGCGTCTCAAGGGGGAAACCGAATGGAAAACTTACGGTGCTGGTGAGTCCTTCAATGTTCCGGGCAACTCCAGTTTCGATATCGAAGTGGCGGGCGATGCCTACCACTACGTTTGCCACTTCGCCTGAGAGGGAACCAGACCATGCCGTCGTTCGACATTACGTCAGAAGTCGATATGGTTGCGCTGCGCAATGCAGTTGATGGCACCAATCGAAAAATCTCCGGTCGTTACGACTTCAAGGGTTCCGATGCGCGCGTCGAGCAGGCCGAGAAGTTGCTGACCCTGTTTGGCGACAACGACTTCCAGCTCGAGCAGATGCTTGCCCTCCTGCTGCCCGAGATGACCGCCAAGAAAATCGATGTGCGTTGTCTTGATCATGGCGACATACAAAAGGTGGGCGGCAACAAGGTCAAGCAAGAGCTCAAGGTTCGTGTTGGTATCGAGCAGGATGAGTCCAAGAGGATCGTCAAGCTCATCAAGGACAGCAAGCTCAAGGTGCAGGCCAGCATTCAGGGCGAAGCCGTGCGGGTCAGCGGTGCCAAGCGTGACCTCCTGCAAGACTGTATCGCCCTGGTCCGCAAGGAAATCACCGACTATCCTTTGCAGTATGGAAATTTCAGGGATTGAGCAATGAATCTCTCGTCGGTCGTATCCACTTCGCAGGTCCAGATGCAGGATCCGGTAGCGGTCACGATGCTGCGAAAGTCTCTTGATCAGCAGCAGGCCAATGCTGCGCAGTTGATCGCCTCGCTACCGCCGCCGGTGCAGGCCGCTGTTGATCCAGCGGCAACCACTGGGCGAAATGTCGATACATTTGCGTAAATGGTGCATTGCTTCAAACTAAAGACCAGTCTTCGGACTGGTCTTTAGTTTTTGTCTTCAGTCTTGTACCAGGCCTTTGATCCATTGGGCGTACACGCGTTCAGCGGCGGCATTGAGCGCACCGAGACGCGCTTCCAGGCGGGTTTCCATTTGCTCCGCTTGCTGGACGGTGGGGAGGGAGCCACAGGCCTCGATTTCCCCGGCCCCGCTCAGACACCATTCGCGAATCATCTGCGCAGTCATTTCCACGTGGCATTGCATGCCGAGATGCTTGCCAAGGGCGAAAGCCTGATTCTTGCAAGCCTGGCTGGCGAGCAGTCGCGTTGCACCTTCGGGAATGGAGAAGGTCTCGCCATGCCAGTGAAAACTCTCAAAGTCCGTCGTGTCGCCAAACCACTGCTGGGCCATGGGAGAGTCCACGACAGACACCGCCAGCCAGCCGATCTCCTTCACCGGGTTTTGCGTCACAACGCCCCCGAGTGCCTTGCTCATCAATTGACCGCCGAGGCAATGACCAATCACCGGCCTGTTTGAAGCCATCATCCAGCGGATCAGATCGAGTACGGGCGGAATCCAGGGCAGGTCATCATTGACGCTCATGGGTCCGCCCATCAGGGCCAGACCGGAAAACCGGTCCGGCCTGACGGGGACCGGATCGCCGGCGTCGATACGGATCAACTCCCACGGCTGCGAGTGGCGTTCGAGGAATGTGGCAAAATGACCTGGACCCTCAGTAAGGCTATGGCGAATGATTGCTACCGGTTTCATGAAGAAGTCCCGTGTTGTCCCTTGGCTTCAGTGTAGCGGGGCGCTGATGCTATGCCTAGCGATCCCGGCCAAAGCCACAGATGTGGCACTGGCTGGCGTTTTTCCGGGCAAGGCTTTGGTGGTTATCAACGGAGGACCCCCTCGTACGGTGGCGGTGGGAACCAGAACGCAGGAAGGCGTTCGAATTCTTGCCGTGGATGCAGAGAGTGCGGCCGTCGATTTTGACGGGCGTAGTCACAGGCTTTTTGTCGGGCAGCAGGCGCTGAATATCGCTGGTTCCGGCAAGGCGCCGACGGTGAGTGTGCATGCGGACAGCAGCGGACAGTTCAACACGACCGGTATGATCAACGGTGCGCCGATGCGCTTCATCGTCGACACCGGGGCTAGCTTCGTGTCTCTCGGGCGTGGTGATGCATTAAGGGCCGGCATTGATTTCACGAAAGGTGAGCCTGCCATGATGCAGACTGCCAACGGCGTTGTCCGGGCCTGGAAAGTGCGTCTGGACAGTGTGCGTGTCGGAGATGTCACCCTGCGCAATATTGAGGGCATCGTCCATGGTTCCGACATGCCCTTCGCCCTGCTGGGCATGAGTTTTCTCAATCGCATGGAAATGCGTCGTGACGGTATGACCTTGCAACTGCACCAACGCTATTGAGCAGAACAATTGATGAAACCAGTCACTTTAGCGCCTCGTTCAACTGCCATCGACAGGCTCCGGGCATGCTTTTCCTCAGGCTTTCCGGCCCAGTCGCCGGTGGAGGAGGGCGTGCCATCCGGTCCTCTCACGCCTGCTGCGGTATTGTTTCCCATCGTCCTGCGCGATCCTGAGCCCACTGTATTGCTGACTCGTCGTACGGATCATCTGCATCATCATCCCGGGCAGGTCAGTTTTCCGGGAGGGCGTGTCGAGGAGCAGGATACTTCCCCCATCGATACGGCCTTGCGGGAGACGGAAGAGGAGATCAGCCTCCATCGCAGGCACATCGAACTGCTCGGCTGCCTTCCCCTGTATCGGACAGGAACAGGCTTTGAGGTCACTCCGGTCATTGGTCTCGTTACGCCACCCTTCGAGCTCGTGCCGGACTCTTTCGAAGTCGCTGAAGTCTTTGAGGTTCCCCTCGCCTTCCTCCTCGATCCGGCCAATCATCAGACCCATACGATTGAAGTACGAGGGCAACTCCGTCAGTACTATGCGATGCCCTATGGCGATCACTTCATCTGGGGTGCAACAGCCGGGATGATCGTCAGCCTTCAGCGATTCGTGTCGCGCTGAGTGAACAGCGTTTGTATTGTGTCCGTTTGGTGGTATCTTGAGACATCCCCGATAGGCCTGAACCATGAGGGCTCTCCAAGGCCCCCCGCCGCATGACCCTGTTTTCGCTGATAGTCGCACTGCTCATCGAGCAACTTCGCCCACTACCCGTAGAGCGTTTTGTTCAGGCGCCGCTGAAGGCTTTTTCCCGTTTTCTCGAAGATCGCTTCAATGACGGCGAAGCTCGTCATGGCGCCGTCGCCTGGTGGGTCGCGATTCTCACCGCCTGTTTCGCCTCTGCGCTGATCTACTTCATTCTCTGGCACGTGCACCCGGCTCTTGCCTTGGTGTTTAACGTGCTCGTCCTCTATCTGACGATGGGTTTTCGCCAGGTCAGCCATTTTTTCACCGATATACAACTGGCTCTCCGGATGGGCGAGTTGCCCCGTGCGCGCCAGCTGATCAGTGAATGGCGCGGTCGCTCCCATGACGACTCCGGCTCCAGTGAGGTCGCGCGCCTGGCGATTGAGGAAGCACTGCTTTCTGCCCATCGCAATGTATTTGGCGTCGCTTTCTGGTTCATACTTTTTCCGGGTCCAAGTGGCGCGGTCTTTTACCGTTTGTCACGCTTTTTTGATGAAGAGTGGGGGCGTCGCCAGGGAGCCGCAGATTTTGGAGACTTCGGTGATTTTGCCCAAAGGGTTTTCGCCATCATCGACTGGATTCCGGTACGTCTGACGGCCGCCGGTTTTTCGATTGTTGGCGACTTCGAAGATGGCATCTATTGCTGGCGCGCTCAGGCGAGTCAATGGAAGGACAAGGCTTCCGGTATACTACTTTCCAGTGGTGGCGGGGCCTTGGGGGTTCGGCTCGGTATGCCGATCCACGAATCGGGTGAAGTTGTTGAACGCCCCGAAATGGGCATTGGCGATGATGCGGATGCCGATTTCATGCAAAGCACTATCGGCCTGGTCTGGCGTACGCTGGTGCTGGTTTTCTTGCTGCTGGCACTGCTTGGTGTCGCAGGTTGGGTTGGTAATTAACCGTAGCAATTCAGAGGAGGAATTCAGATGGCTAGTCGTGAAGTAGTGGTTTTGAGCGCAGTACGTTCCGCTATCGGTGCCTTTGGCGGTGCATTGGCTGACTTCGATGCCAGCGAGCTCGCCGGCATCGTCATGAAGGAGTCGGTTGCCCGCTCCGGAGTGGATCCTCAGTTGATCAACTACATCACCGTTGGCAACTGTATGCCTACCGACGGACGCTATGCTTATGTTTCCCGCGTTGCTTCGATCCAGGCTGGTCTGCCGATGGAATCCGTGGCCATGCAGGTGAGCCGTCTGTGCTCCTCTGGCCTGCAAGGTATCGTGACTACCGCCCAGAACATCCTTCTGGGTGATGCTGACTACGGCATCGGCGGTGGCGTCGAAGTCATGTCCAAGGCCGCCTATCTGCTGCCCGCGCTGCGCAATGGTGCCCGTATGGGTGACACCAAGGCCATCGACAGCATGGTTGCCGTGCTGACCGATCCGTTCGGTATCGGTCACATGGGCATCACTGCCGAAAATCTGGCCGCCAAGCACGGCATCACCCGTGAAGAGCAGGACGCCTTTGCTGTTGAGTCCCAGCGTCGTGCCGCCATCGCTATCGATGAAGGTCGCTTCCAGTCCCAGATCGTTCCCATCGTCAAGCAAACCCGCAAGGGTGACGTGGTCTTCGATACCGACGAGCATCTGAAGCGCGGCACCACGATGGAATCCCTCGCCAAGATGAAGCCGGCCTTCAAGAAGGATGGTACCGTCACCGCGGGTAACGCTTCCGGCATCAATGACGGTGCGGCTTTCTTCGTGCTCGCTGATGGCACAACCGCAGTGAACGCCGGCTACAAGCCGATGGCTCGCCTGGTGTCCTATGCAGTTGCCGGTGTGCCCAACGACATCATGGGTGAAGGTCCGATCCCGGCTTCCCGCCTGGCGCTCAAGAAGGCTGGTCTGACGCTGGATCAAATGGATGTCATCGAGTCCAACGAGGCCTTCGCGGCTCAGGCTCTGTCCGTCTCCCGCGTGCTGGGCCTGGATCCGCTCAAGACCAACCCGAACGGCGGCGCCATTGCTCTTGGCCACCCGGTCGGTTGTTCCGGCGCCTTCATCGCCACCAAGGCCATTTATGAATTGCACCGTACTGGCGGCCGTTACGCGCTGGTGACGATGTGTATCGGTGGTGGTCAGGGTATCGCAACCATTTTCGAGCGCATCTAAATCGGTCTTTGCTGGATCGAAGCCCTGCCAGTTGGCGGGGCTTTTTCTTTGGGTGCGGCCAATATGGGGGGGCTCCTGCCGGGCGGGAGTTAAACGCGTCGGTGGCGCAACAGCCGCTGGGCGTAGGTGGGTAGCAGGCTATCTGACCGGTCCTATTTCGGTATCGCCCAAAAGCTGCAATAAAGTCAATAAAACACTTGCCAAGGGAATGGGATTTCCCATAAAATCCTTGGCTTCATTGCATTCCTTTCAGGATTACTAAAAGATGGCCAATTCGGCACAAGCCCGTAAGCGCGCCCGCCAAGCTGTCAAGGCTCGCGCCCTTAACATGAGTCTGCGTTCGCGCCTGCGTACTGCCATCAAGGCTGTTCGTAAAGCGGTTGATGGCGGCGACAAACAAGTCGCTCAGCAAGTTTTCGTCGCTTCCCAGCGCACGATCGACAGCATCGCTGACAAGAAAATCATTCACAAGAACAAGGCTGCACGCCACAAGAGCCGTCTGTCCTCCGCCATCAAGGCGATGGGCGCCGTGGCTGCCTGATTTTGAGCTTTCCAGCCTCTTCTCCTTTGCGGTGAGGTAGGTAGCAAAAATCTGAAAAGGGGTCGCCATGCGGCCCCTTTTTACGTCAACCCCGCCCCGTCTTCGTGATTGATCGAGCGCAAGGGGTGCTAGGGCGGCAGTTCCCTCCCTTGACATCCCTATTTTTAGCGCGTTATATAACCAATAAGTTATTTTCTCTTGGCTTGACTGAATGTGGCGTCAGCATTTGATATCGGGGTTTCCTGTTGGTTGATTTCCATAAAGAGGGGGCTGGTATGAATAAATCCGAATTGGTCGATCAAATTGCTGCTGAGGCTGACATCTCGAAAGCCGCTGCAGGTCGGGCGTTGGATGCTGCCGTAGCCGCAGTCAAGCTTGAGCTTAAGCAGGGTGGAAGTGTGACTCTGGTTGGGTTCGGTACTTTTCACGTTGGTAAGCGCGCAGCTCGAAGTGGTCGCAATCCGCGAACCGGAGCGGCTATCAAGATAGACTCTGCGAAAATTCCAAAATTTAGGCCTGGCAAAGCATTGAAAGATGCGCTAAACTGATTGCCTGTTTTGCTTGATCTTCGGCATTAAAGTGGGTGCTTAGCTCAGTTGGTAGAGCGTCGCCCTTACAAGGCGAATGTCGGCGGTTCGACCCCGTCAGCACCCACCAGCTTGATCAGCTAAAAAACAGTCTGGAGTGGTAGTTCAGTTGGTTAGAATACCGGCCTGTCACGCCGGGGGTCGCGGGTTCGAGTCCCGTCCACTCCGCCAAAAAAAGCTGCTTTTGAGCATGGCTCATCAGTGTTGGAAAAGGCCACGAAAGTGGCCTTTTTTGTTTTTCTCCCGCCTTCGGCTGATTCGGGTCGGCTTGGCCAGTCGGGGCTTGTCCCATGCTCTTCCTGCATGTAGACTCAAAAAATCTCTGCAATGTGATGCATGAAAGTCAGCCCCACGCAAAGAATCAGCACACATGAAATCGCCCCTGCATTTCTCGCAGGGTATTGTGTCGTGATGCCGCCAGCTAGTTGTCAGAGGCGAACGAGAGTTCGCCTCTTTGCGTTTTTCAACCCGAAGATCACTTGCCGTTAGTAGCAACTGAGGATTCAGCATGTTCGACGCCGTACGCAACAACAAGAAAATCGTCCAGGTTTTCCTGCTTCTGATCACGCTTCCTTTTGCATTCTGGGGCGTTGACTCCTATGTCAAGAACGCCGGAGGAGAGGGCGATCTGGCTTCCGTCGGGGGGACTCCCATCAAGGCGGCAGAGTTTCAGCAAGCCTTGCAGGAGCAGCAGGAGCGCATGCGGGCAGCCATGGGGGCCAATTTCAATCCGGCCATGATGAATACTCCCGAGGCGCGCAAGGCGGTGCTCGACAATCTGGTGAATCAGCGCTTGCTTGCCCTGGACGCCAGCAAGATGCGACTCAGCGTATCCGATCAGCGTGTCCGGGAGACGATCGCCGGTATTCAGGCTTTCCAGGAAAACGGTCAGTTTTCCTTGCCCCGTTATGAAGCGGCTCTCACCGCTCAGGGGATGAGCCAGGCTGTATTCGAGAGTCGTCTGAGGAAGGATCTGGCCTTGCAGCAAGTTCTCGGGGCTGTCGCTGAAGGCGTCATGGTTTCCGGGACGTCGGCGGAGCGTGTCTATGCGGTGCAACTGGAGGAGCGGACAGTCAGCGAAGTTCGTCTCGCCGCTCCACAATATGCGTCGGCAGTTAAGCTCACCGATGGTGCTGCCAAGGCATTCTACGAAGCGAATCGCAAGCGGTTCGAGTTGCCTGCTCAGTTGCGCGCCGAATACATTGTTCTCAGTCAGGAAGGTGTGGCATCTCAACTGGTCGTGAGTGATGCGGATATCCGCAAGGAATACGATGCTCACCCGAAACGGTTCCGCCAGGGCGAGGAGCGCCGCGCAAGCCATATCCTGATTCAGGCTGACAAGGGGGCTTCTGAAACAGTGCTCAAAGCGGCCCGTGAGAAAATCGACGGCCTGCTGAAACAAGTCAAGGCCAATCCGGCTGATTTCGCAAAGCTGGCCAAGGAAAACTCTCAGGATCCCGGCTCGGCCGAAAAGGGGGGGGATCTCGGTTTCTTTGCCCGTGGCGCGATGGTCAAGCCGTTTGAAGACAGCGCATTCAGCTTGGCCAAGGAGGGGGAGATTTCCGACGTCGTGCAGTCTGATTTCGGCTTCCATATCATCCGTCTGACCGGCGTGAAGGGCGAGAAGGTTCGTCCGTTCGATGAGGTTAAGGCGGAAATTGCTGCGGAACTCAAGCGCACAGAGTCCGCGAAGAAATTTGCCGAGCTGGTAGAAGGTTTCACCAATACGGTTTATGAGCAGGCAGATAGCCTGAAGCCGGCGGCCGACAAGTTCAAGCTGCAGACGCAGACTTCCGAATGGATCGGACGTGAGGGCAAGGTTCAGCAGCCTCTCAACAACGAGAAGCTCATTGCGGCCCTGTTCTCTGATGATGCAGTCAAGAACAAGCGCAATACCGACGCGGTTGAGGTTGGCAAAGGCTTGCTGGTGTCTGCGCGGGTGGTCGAGTTCAAGCCGGCGGCAATTCGTCCGTTTGACGAGGTGAAGGCGGATATCGAAAAGTCTTTGACGACTGCGGAAGCCGTCAAGCTGGCAGAGAAGGATGGTCAGGCCAAACTGGCAGGGCTCAACAAGGGTGATGCGCTTGAGCTGAGCTGGAGTGCCTCCCAGGTCATGCAGCGCGCCGACCGGGGACTGCCGGCAGAAGTGGGTCGTGCCGTCTTTCGTGCGCCCAGTGCCAAGCTGCCAGCGTATACCGGTGTTCAGATTCCAGGTGCGGGCTTCGTGATTTTCCGTATCGAGAAGGTTAGCCGTCCGGCGGTCAATGAAGCGGACCCCCGTTTCAAGGCGATCAAGCAGCAGTACGCCCGGGTGCTGGCCGAGCAGGACTTTGGGGCTTACGTTGCTTCCTTGCGCAAGCGCTACGAGGTCAAGGTGAACGCTGCTGCTCTGGAAGTGCCGAAAGACAAATAAGCGGCAACCTGGTGTGGTCAGCCCTAGCGTTGGCAAGGCGGGTAGCAGCCCAAGAGGCCCCCGTCACGTAGTACGGGTTGCTGACGGATGCGGATCCAACGTGAATTTTGGTGGCGTGGGCGCTGTATTTTTCTCCTTCTCTCGATGAGGGTCCCTGAGGTGGCAGTGGCCAGGCATGTTTACCTGCAGCGCTCCATCAGGCCTGCTTGGCAGATGAGCGGATTCATGCAGTAGAATCCGCCCATGCACCGCATCCTAGCCATCCTCCTCATGCTGCTCGTTCCGCTCCAGTTTGCCTGGGCGGCGGCCGAGAGCGTCGACGGTCACTGGGGGGAGGATGTGGTGGCCCTGGGCTTTCACGTTCATGACACGGATCATGATCACCAGCACGAATCCGATCCTGACAGCGATCATGACGGGCTGTTCGGGCTGAACCAGATCCCTGATCACGGTGATCATGGTGAGGACGGACATCATGACGGCGGGCACTATCACCCCCTGTTCAGCACGCTGATCATCAATCCCGATCTGAATCTCGGCGACCCTCCGCCCGGTGTTCGCCCTGTCCGGCCACCTGCCGCCTTTACGTCTCACATCCCCCCGCTGTTCGACTGGCCTCCATCGGTTCTGCTGTAGAACCGGCAGGCCCGTTTTCTCCAGGCTGCTTCGCGCAGCCGTCGCCTTTCATCGCCTGCCGGTGACCTCGACCCTGTCATTTCGTCACGAGGAATCCGATGCGACACCTGCTATGCATGGTTTCGCTCGCGCTGCCGCTGGCTGCGTGGGCACAGACCAATACGCCCCAATCTGCACCCCAATATCGCTCGCTGACCGAGGCTGATGCCGTTCGCCTTGGCCTTGCACGGAGCGATCTCTCCAGCCTTGAACGTGGAAGCGTTGAGGTGGCCGAGGCGGATGCCCTGGCCGCCGGCCTTCCGCCCAATCCCACGCTGGGCTACAGCCGTGATGGCGGTCGGCGTGGCGCCGATGCCACCGAGCAGACCTGGCTGATTGCCCAAACCTTCGATGTGTCCGGGCGTCGCGGACTGCGCCGGGAAGCCGCCGGTGTGCGTGTGGATGTGGCCAGCGTCGGTAACGCCCAGCGTCGCAAGGAGATTGCCGCCGAAATCCGTTACCGCTTCCACGAAGTGCTCCTCAAGCAGGAGACCATCAGTTCGACCGAGGCCTGGACCCGGCGTTTCGCGCGCGTCGAGGGCATCGTCGACAAGCTGGCCCGTAGTGGCGAAGCCTCCGGCTATGACCGCCGTCGTCTTGCCCGCGAGCGCCAGACCGCCCAGGCGCGTCTCAGTGTCGAGCAGGCCGATCTCGAACGGGCACACGAACGTCTGGCTGCCCTGATCGGCATGCCCGGCGTGCCTCTCGCACCCGTCAGCGGCGTGCTGCCTCCGGCAGGCTTACCTGCCCTTGACCAGGCTCTGGGGGGACTTGAACGGAGGCCGGATCTGCAGGCCCTTGCCCGGCGTGCCGAAGCGGCCGATCTCGACGGCCGGGCTGCCTCCCGTGGCTGGGTGCCGGATATCACCGTTGGCGTCGGCCCCAAGTACACGGATAACGGCGTCGGCCGGGACACGTCGACCGTCGTCACCCTCTCTATTCCCCTGCCGGTCTTCGATCGCCAGCAGGCCGGTGCGCGCAGGGCGATAGCCGATGCACTCAGCGCTCGCTCGGAATACGCCTTGATTCGTGCCCGCGCGGAAGGCGATCTGCGTGGCCTGCACCGCCAGGTCGAGCGTCTGAGCACCGCCGTGGCTGATTACCGCACGCGTGCCGTCGCTGGCTCGGCAGAGCTGCTGCGCATCGCCGAGGCCGCCTACCAGGGCGGTGAGTCCACCCTGCTGGAACTTCTCGACGCCTATCGCGGCGCCCTGGATGCCGAAATCACCGCCCTCGATCTGGAATGGAAAGCCCGCCAGGCCCGCATCGAATACGACCTGTTGACCGGGAGTGTCACCGAATGAACAAGACCCTGATAGCCACTTTGCTGGTATCGACCTTTGCCGTCCTGAGCCTGTCAGCCTGCAGCGACCATGGCCACGAACATGCCGCCGACGGCCGCCATTCACCGGCAGCCGGGCATGGGCATGACCACGGCCCTGGCGGCGAGAAGATCACCCACTTCACCGACAAGACCGAGTTGTTCGTGGAGTTTCCCCGCCTCGTTGTCGGCGAGAAGTCGGCCTTCGCTGCCCACCTGACCCAACTGGCCGACTTCAAGGCCCTGGCCACGGGCACAGTGAGCGTGATTCTCTCCGGTGGTGGCCAGCCGGATGAAGTCTTTTCCACCCGCGCGCCAACCCAGCCGGGCATCTTCAGGCCGGAAGCCGAGCCCAGGCTTGCCGGACAGCGAGAACTCGACATTGAGGTGGTCACCGCAGACTTCACCGTTCGCCATCGCCTCGGCCCCGTCACGATCTACCCTGACCGGAAGAGCGCCGATGCGCTTGCCGCGGAGCACGATGAGGGCGGCATCGGTTTCACCAAGGAACAGCAGTGGAAAGTGGATTTCGCCACGACCGAAGTGATCCGGCATGCGATCCGTCCCGCGATCGCCGCCACCGGCACGCTGCGTGCCCGACCGGATGGCGAAGCCCTGCTGACGGCGCCGATGTCCGGCCAGGTGCAGCCTTCCGGCACTTTTCCGCACCTTGGACAGGTCGTGAAGAAGGGTGACATCCTCGCCTACCTTTCACCGCGCCTGGGCGGCGACACTGATCTGGCATCGCTCCAGGCCAATGCCCGCAAGGCCGGGGTGGCGCTTGATCTGAGCGCACGTGAACGTGCCCGCATGGAAGAGCTCTTCAAGGATGAGGCTGTGCCCGAGAAGCGCGTTCTCACCGCCCGCGCCGCTGAAGCGTCGGCACGGGCCGAGCTCGACGCCGCACAAGGGCGCCTTGGCCAGTACGGAGGGAGCGCCGGCGGGGTACCCCTGCGTGCTCCGGCTTCCGGGATCATTGCCGATGTACGTGTGTCGCCGGGCGCCTTTGCTCAGGAAGGCAGCTTGCTTTTTCACATCGTTGATCGCCGCATGCTGTGGCTGGAACTGCGGGTTTCCGAGTCGGAATCGGCCCGGCTCGCTGCGCCGAGTGGTGCCAGCTTCCGGGTGGAAGGCATCGAGAAGAGTTTCGACATCGTGCCGGGCAGGAATGGCCGCCTGATCGCCACGGGTGGGGCCATCGATACGGCGACCCGCACGGTGCCGGTCCTTTTCGAGTTCCCCCTGCCAGATGAACGCTTGCGTGTCGGCATGGCGGTGAAAGCGGAGGTCTACTCCGGCGCAGCCCGCGAAGTGATCGCTGTTCCGGGCTCGGCGGTGATCGACGAGAGTGGCGTCCCCCATGTGTTTGTAATGACCGGCGGAGAATCCTTCGAGCGTCGCCCGGTACGGGTGGGCACCCGCGAAGGTGACTGGGTGGAAATCGTCGAAGGCCTTGAGCCCGGCCAACGGGTGGTGTCGCGAGGCGCCTATCTGGTCAAGCTTGCCGCCACCAAGACTGGTGAAATCGGCCACGGCCATGCGCACTGACAGGGCACGATCATGATCGGACACATCATTGCGTGGTCGCTCCGCAACAAGCTTTTTGTCGTACTGGCCGGCGTATTGCTGCTGGCCTGGGGGGGCTGGCAGGCTGCCCGCACACCGGTGGACGTTTTTCCGGATCTCACCGCACCGGCGGTAACGGTCGTCACCGAGGCGCACGGCATGGCGCCGACGGACGTGGAGAACCTGGTCACCTTTCCCATCGAAACCGCACTCAACGGTGCCCCCGGTGTGCGTCGGGTACGCTCGGCCACCAAGATCGGCCTGTCGGTGGTGACCGTGGAGTTCGAGTGGGGCACCGACCTCTACCGGGCCCGCCAGGTGGTGGCCGAACGCCTGCAACTGGCCCGTGCCACCTTGCCGCCGGATATCCCAGCGCCGGCGATGACGCCTGCCGCATCGATCATGGGGGAGATCCTTTTCATTGCATTGGTCTCCGACAAACACAATGGTCTGGTCCTGAAGAACGTCGCAGAGCAGGTGCTCAAGCGGCGGATTCTGGCCGTCCCTGGGGTCGCTGAAGTGCTGCCTATCGGTGGTGACACCCAGCAGTTCCAGGTGACGGTGAAGCCCGAACGTCTGGCCGCCTACAAGCTGACGCTCGACGAAGTGGTACTGGCGCTACGCGAGTCCAACCAGAACGCCTCAGCCGGCTTCTACGTGGAGGCGGGCCAGGAGTACCTGATCCAGGGCCAGGGCCGGATTGTCGTGCTGGACGATATTGCGGAAACGGTCATTACCGTCCGCGATGGGCAGCCGGTCTTGATCCGTCACGTCGCCGAAGTCGGCATCGGGGCTGCGCCAAAGCGTGG
>NZ_SDKK01000012.1:191753-192125 GCF_008107625.1 Zoogloea oleivorans | reverse complement strand
CGGCGCTGCCGCTGCCGCGATTGCCGCCTGCCACGCCAGCGCGCCGGCCCTCGGCACAGCCGCCCGCTTCCACCCGCAGGACGACAAGCGCGGCACCCTCGACCTGTGTTTTCGCCACCTCGCCGGCCTCGCCCCCGCCGACGTCGTGGCCCCCATCGCCCTGCCCGAGGGCAGCCCCTACGGCAGGCTGGCCATCGACAAAGACAAATGCACCTTGTGCCTGGCCTGCATCAACGCCTGCCCGGTCAAGGCCTTGTCGGACGACGAGAGCCAGCCGCGCCTGCGCTTCCGCGAGGCCAGTTGCGTGCAATGCGGGCTGTGCGTGGCCACCTGCCCGGAAGATGCGCTGCAACTGTCGGCCCGCCTCGACCT
>NZ_SDKK01000012.1:160347-191611 GCF_008107625.1 Zoogloea oleivorans | reverse complement strand
CTGTCGGCCCGCCTCGACCTGCGCCCGTCAGCCAAGCAGCCGCAAACCCTCAACGAAGACACGCCGTGCCACTGCGTGAGTTGCGGCAAGCCCTTCGGCTCGACGGCCACGGTGCAGACGATGGTGGCGCGACTCAGCGGCCACAGCCTGTTCGCCACCCCGGCGCAGCAAAAGCGCCTGCTCATGTGCGGCGACTGCCGCGTGATCGACATGCTGGAGCACGGCAAGGGCCAGGCTCCCGAAACCACGGTATTCGACCTGTGATGACGACCCGCTCTTCTCCCCACCCCACCCCCGAGACGGCCAGCCTGCTGGCCCCGGAAGACGAAGCCCGGGCCGGCCTCTACGGCCTGCTGGCCAACCTGCTGGCGGCTCCGCCGCATCCCTTCCTGATCGCCAGCCTGGCCGGCGCCGACGCCCTCCATGCCGACCCGGGCATTCCCGAAGGCCTTGCCCTGAGCGAAAGCTGGGATGCCCTGCGCAGCGCCTGCCAGGGCGCCGATGCCGAGCGTATCGGCCAGGAATGGCATGCTCTGTTCAGTTCCACCGGCAAGCCCCAGGTGGTGATGAACGGCTCCTGGTACCTGACCGGTTTCCTGATGGAAAAGCCGCTGGCCGTACTGCGCGACGATCTCGCCGCCCTCGGCCTGGCGCGCCGCGACAACTGCACCGAAAGCGAAGACCACCTGGCTGCCGTATGCGACGTGATGCGCGTGCTGGTGGTGGATGTGCGCCGCCCCGGTGATGAGCGCCTGGCCGCCCAGCGACACTTCTTCGACCGCCACCTGCGCCCGTGGGTGGCCGCCTGCTGCAACGCGCTGGCCACCGCCGGCGATGCCGACTTCTACCGCAGCGTGGGCCGCTTCGCCGCCGCCTACTTCGCCCTCGAAGGGCGCGCCCTGCACATCGAATCATGACCGACTCAGTCCAGAGGGAGACCCCCATGAGCAAACCCGAAGACAAGCCCGCCCACGCCCCCACCAGCCTGGGCCGGCGCAGCTTCCTGTTCGCCAGCACCGGCACCGGCGTGGCGGCGCTTGCCGCGGTCGCCGCCGTCAAGACCCCGGAAGCGCCCCCGGCCGAAGCCCTCGCCGAACCCGACGGCCAGGGCGAGGGCTATCGCCTCACCGGTCACATCCAACGCTACTACCGCAGCACCCGGCTGTAAGGGAGATCACCATGCTGGTCAAAAGATCAAACCGTCCGTCCGGCCCGGCCAGTAGCGCCCAGGCAGACACCGCGTCCACTTTCTCCGCCCCTCGCGGCCTGGATCGACGCAGCTTTCTGAAGAGCTCCGGCCTGGCCGCCGGCGTCGGGGCCATCGGCGCCGGCCTGCCCTTCGCCATGGTCCGCCCGGCCGATGCCGCCAGCGACAGCAAGGCCGCCGGCGCCGTCGAGATGCGCCGCTCGGTGTGCACCCACTGTTCGGTCGGCTGCGCCATCGACGCCGAAGTGAAGAACGGCGTGTGGGTCGGCCAGGAACCTGTTTTCGACAGCCCGATCAACCTCGGCGCCCACTGCGCCAAGGGCGCCTCGGTACGCGAGCACGGCCATGGCGAACACCGCCTGCGCACCCCGATGAAGCTGCACAACGGCAAGTGGGAACGCCTCAGCTGGGATGCCGCCCTCAAGGAAGTCAGTGAAAAGCTGCTGGCCATCCGCGAGAAGGACGGCCCCGACGCCACCTACTGGGTCGGCTCCTCGAAGCACTCCAACGAGCAGGCCTACCTGCTGCGCAAGTTCGTGAGTTTCTGGGGCACCAACAACTGCGACCACCAGGCCCGCGTCTGCCACTCCACCACCGTGGCGGGCGTGGCGAACACCTGGGGTTACGGGGCGATGACCAACTCCTACAACGACATGCAGAACGCCAAGGCGATCTTCTTCATCGGGTCGAACGCCGCCGAGGCGCACCCGGTGTCGATGCTGCACATCCTGCATGCCAAGGAGGGCGGCGCCAAAATCATCGTCGCCGACCCGCGTTTCACCCGCACTGCCGCCAAGGCCGACCACTACGTGCGCCTGCGCTCGGGCTCCGACATCGCGCTGATCTACGGCGTCATGCGCCACATTTTCGAGAACGGCTGGGACGACAAGAAGTACATCGAAGACCGCGTGTACGGCATGGACAAGATCCGCGAGGAATCCATGCAATGGACCGCCGACAAGGTGCTCGACGTCACCGGCGTGCCGGATGATCAGGTGCACCTGATCGCCGAGACCATGGCGAAGAACAAGCCGTCGACGGTCGTGTGGTGCATGGGCCAGACCCAGCACAGCACCGGCAACGCCATCGTGCGGGCCATGTGCAACCTGCAGCTGGCCCTCGGCAACGTGGGCGTCTCGGGCGGCGGCACTAACATCTTCCGCGGCCACGACAACGTGCAGGGCGCCACCGACGTGGGCCCCAACCCCGACTCCCTGCCCGGCTACTACGGCATCGCCGCCGGCGCCTGGAAGCACTGGTGCAGCGTGTGGGGCGTGGATTACGAATGGGTCAAGGGCCGCTACGCCTCACCGGGCCTGATGGAGAAATCCGGCATCACCGTGTCGCGCTGGATCGACGGCGTGCTCGAGAAAAACGAGCTGATCGACCAGGACTCGAACCTCAAGGCGGTGGTGTACTGGGGCATGGCCCCCAACTCGCAGACCCGCGGCAAGGACATGCTCGAAGCCATGAAGGCCCTCGAGCTGCTGGTGGTGGTCGACCCCTACCCGTCCGCCACCGCCGCCATGGCCGCCTCGGTTCGCAAGGAAGGCGTGTACCTGCTGCCCGCCGCCACCCAGTTCGAGACCTCCGGCTCGTGCACCGCGTCCAATCGTTCGCTGCAATGGCGCGAAAAGATCATCGAGCCGCTCTTCGAATCGAAGCCCGACCACACCATCATGTACGCCTTCGCCAAGCGCTTTGGCTTCGAGAAGGAGTTCGTCAAGAACATCAAGCTCGACAAGGACAAGCAGGGCTGGGACGAACCGAACCTCGAAGACACCCTGCGCGAAATCAACCGGGGCACCTGGACCATCGGCTACAGCGGCCAGTCCCCCGAGCGCCTGAAGCTGCACATGAAGCACATGGACACCTTCAGCGCCCACACCCTCAAGGCCGACAGCGGCCCCTGCGCCGGCGATTACTTTGGTCTGCCGTGGCCATGCTACGGCACCCCGGAACTCAAGCACCCGGGCACGCCGAACCTCTACGACACCAGCCTTCACGTGATGGAAGGCGGCGGCAACTTCCGCGCCAACTTCGGCGTCGAGAAGGACGGCACCTCGCTGCTGGCCGGTGACGGCTCGGCCTCGAAGGGCTCCGATCTGCCCTTCGGCTATCCCGAGTTCGACCACACCCTGCTCAAGAAACTGGGCTGGTGGGATGAGCTCACCGACGCCGAAAAGAAGGCCGCCGAGGGCAAGAACTGGAAGACCGACAACTCCGGCGGCATCATCCGCGTAGCCATGAAGAACCACGGCTGCCACCCCTTCGGCAACGCCAAGGCTCGCGCCGTGGTGTGGAACTTCCCCGACCCGGTGCCCAAGCACCGCGAGGCCCTGTACTCCACCCGCCCCGACCTGATCGACAAGTACCCGACCCACGAAGACAAGAAAGCCTTCTGGCGCCTGCCCACCCTCTACAAGACGGTGCAGCAGCAATGGAAGAACGTGGGCAAGGACTTCCCGCTGATCATGACTTCCGGCCGTCTGGTCGAATACGAAGGCGGCGGCGAGGAAACCCGCTCCAACCCGTGGCTGGCCGAGCTGCAGCAGGACATGTTCGTCGAGCTGAACCCCGCCACTGCCGCCGAGCGCGGCATCCGCGACCGCGACTGGGTGTGGGTCAAGAGCCCCACCGGCTCGCAGATCAAGGTGCGTGCGCTGGTCACCCCGCGGGTCGGCACCGACACGGTGTTCCTGCCCTTCCACTTCTCCGGCCGCTGGATGGGCCAGGACCTGCTCAACTTCTACCCGGTCGGCGCCGCCCCCATCGTGCGCGGCGAATCGGTCAATGCCGGCACCACCTATGGCTATGACGTGGTGACGATGATGCAGGAAACCAAAACCACGGTCTGTCAGATCGTCAAGGCCTGAGCGCCCGGCAAGGAGAATCAAACATGGCACGAATGAAATTCCTGTGTGACACCGAGCGCTGCATCGAATGCAACGGCTGCGTCACCGCCTGCAAGAACGAACACGAAGTGCCCTGGGGCGTCCAGCGCCGGCGCGTCGTCACCATCAACGACGGCGTCGTCGGCCAGGAAAAATCCCTGTCGGTGGCCTGCATGCACTGCTCCGACGCACCGTGCATGGCGGTGTGCCCGACGGATTGCTTCTACCGCACCGAAGAAGGCGTGGTCCTGCACGACAAGGACGTGTGCATCGGCTGCGGCTACTGCTTCTACGCCTGCCCCTTCGGCGCCCCGCAGTTTCCGCAAAGCGGCACCTTCGGCCTTCGCGGCAAGATGGACAAATGCACCTTCTGCGCTGGCGGCCCCGAAGAAGACGGCTCCGAAGCCGAGTTCGAAAAGTACGGCAAGAACCGCCTCGCCGAGGGCAAGCTGCCCCTGTGCGCCGAAATGTGTTCGACCAAGGCCCTGCTGGCCGGCGATGCGGTCGAGGTGTCGAACATCTTCCGCGAGCGGGTGATCCGCCGCGGCGGCAAGGGTGTCGAGGCCATCGGCTGGTCCACCGCCTACGGCAAGGGCAGCGCCGACGCCGATACCCGGGCTGCCGCCGCGACGGCCCCCGTTCCCGAGAAAACCGGAGGTGCCCAATGAACAGCCTGCGCCACGCCGCCCTGCTCGCCGCCTCACTGAGTCTCGTCCTGCTGGGCGGCTGCAAGGAATCGCCCCAGGTGCTCGACAAGAAGGCCGGCGAATACCAGGGCAAGGTGGACACCCGCCCCTGGGAAGGCCCCGCCTACAAGGGCGACAAGGCCACCTGGGAAAGCGACCTGCGCGCCCGCTCCGGCAACCAGAACGAGTTGCGGCGCATGCCGGATTGAGGAGACCAGCATGAACTCCCTCACTTTTGCGCGGGCACGGCGTGGCCTGGCGCTGCTGGCGGTCACAGCCTGCCTCGCCGGCGCTCAACCGGCGCTGGCGGCCGACGCGCCACCGGCCACCAGCGAAGCCGCCACGCTGGTCCAACCCGGCAACAACGCCGCCACTTTTCGTGACGTGCGCCGCGGTGAAAACCAGTCCATCACCTTCCAGGCCCCCGCCGACCGGACCCTGATCCAGGCTTCTGGCGAACGCTGGCGACAACTGCGCAACGGCCCGATCACCGTGTGGGGCGGCTGGATGCTGGTCGGCGTCTTCATCGCCCTGGCCGCCTTCTACAAGCTGCGCGGCAAAATCATGCTGGAAGGCAAGCCCACCGGCCGCCTGATCGAGCGCTTCAACTCGGTCGAGCGCATGGCCCACTTCGTTCTGGCCGGCTGCTTCGTACTGCTGGCGCTGTCGGGCCTGACCATGCTGTTCGGCAAGCACGTGCTGCTGCCGCTCATGGGGCATACGCTGTTCGGCTGGCTGGCGTGGGTCGCCAAGAACCTGCACAACCTCACCGGGCCGCTGTTCTTCGTCTCCACCCTGTTCTTCGTCGCCCTGTTTGCCCGCGACAACGTGTGGCAGCGGGTGGACGCCCTGTGGATTCGCAAGGCCGGCGGGCTGCTTTCCGGCGAACACGTGCCGTCGTGGCGCTTCAACTTCGGCGAGAAGACCTGGTTCTGGATCGGCGTCACCATTCTCGGCCTGATCGTCGGCATCAGCGGTCTGGTGCTCGACTTCCCCGGCCTCGGCCAGATCCGCCAGGACATGCAGCTCGCCCACCTGGTGCATTCGGTCGGCGCCATCCTGTTCATGTCCCTGTCCCTCGGCCACATCTACATCGGCACCATCGGCATGGAACGCGCCATCGACGGCATGAAGAGCGGCTACGTGGACGAAACCTGGGCCCTTGAGCACCACGCCTACTGGTACGAAACGGCCAGGGGCCGCAAGGTCTCCAAAGACGACGACGGTACGCACACCCCCGCCGCCGCCCCCAACCACCACTGAAAGGTGCCCGAACGATGAAGATCAACGCACTCATCCTCGCCCTCCTCGTCGGCCTGCCGGGCCTGGCCAGCGCCAGGCTGCCGGCCCCCACCGAAGAGCAAAAGGCCAAACAGGAAGAAGCCAAGGCCAAGACCGCCGAGGCCAATGCCAAGGCCAACGAACAGCTCGCCACCGCCCAGGACAGGGTCGCCGCGCGCTGGATCCAGAACCAGAAGGCCAAGGGCGTCACCGTCACCCCCACGCCCATCGCCCCGCCGCCGGCGCCCGCCGTTGCCGCACCAACTCCCTCTCCCGCAGCCACCGCAAAGTAAGTCCCTCGCCAGCCCGCGACCGTCTCCGCAAGCAGGAGACGGTCGCGGCAGGACCACTAAAGTTTCCCGCATGGCCGCCGTTGCCATGGCAAATCCGGCAAACAAAAACGGATTTCCACCAAAGGGAAAAAAATGACCATTGTTCAGCGCCTGATGCTCCTCGTCGGAGCCGCAATCGTGAGCCTGCTTGCACTCACCGGCATCAACTACGTCCAGATGAACCGGGTCTACGAGGCCACCAATTACGGCAACACCATGGTCGTACCAAGCATTGAAGTACTGAACCGGGTCGCGGTTGACTTCGGCCGCCTCCGCGTCCGCACCTATCGCCATGTGCTGGTTACCGACACCAAGGAAATTGAGAACGTCGACAAGCAGATTCTCGAAAGTCGGGCCGCAGTGGAAAAGTCCTTCAAGGACTACGAACCGCTCCTCTCCGACGACGAAGACAAGCGCCTGCTGGAGCTCGAGCGCGCCGCCTTCAGCGCATACAACAAGGGCATCGATCAAGCCCTGGAGCTCTCCAGGGCGAACCGCAATGAAGAGGCCCGGGCGCAGCTCCAGAAGAATGCGCCAGCAGCAGTCAAATTCATCGAAGAGGTGAATGCCCACATGAAGTTCAACGAAGAACTGGGCAAGAAGGTAGCTGCCGACGGCGCTGCCGCCAAGGACAGCGCCACCGTGATCGCCATTGGCGTTCTCCTGGCATCAGCGGTCGTCATGGGTCTGCTCAGCCTTGTCACCATCCGCAGCATCACCGCCCGCATCGCCGACGCCAACCAGATGGCCGGGCGCATTGCCGCCGGCGACCTGAGCGCCGCCCCCGCCAGAGCCTCCGCACACGATGAAATCGGCGTGCTGCTGGGCTCCCTCGAGAAGATGCGTGGCGACCTCTCCCACACCATCGGCGACATCATGAGCAGCTCGAACAGCGTGGCCAGCTCCGCCAGTCAGCTATCCACGGCAGCCCAGCAGGTCTCGATCAGCAGCGAGCAGCAATCCAGCGCCACCGCCGCCGCAGCCGCCGCTGTCGAAGAGCTGACAGTCAGCATCGACCACGTGGGCTCCAGCTCCGAAGACGCCAACCATCGCGCGACCGAAGCCGGCAACCTGGCCACCACGAGTGCCCGGGGTGTCGACGATGCCGCCCACAAGATCGGCCTGGTGTCGGAGCAGGTGGAAAACACCGCCCAGCAGATCCAGCAACTCTCCGAACAGGTCCAGAAAATCGACAAGATCGCCGTGGTCATTCGCGAAGTGGCCGACCAGACCAACCTGCTGGCCCTCAACGCCGCCATCGAAGCCGCCCGTGCCGGTGAGCAGGGCCGCGGCTTTGCGGTGGTGGCCGACGAAGTACGCAAGCTGGCCGAGCGCACCACCAACTCGGTGCAGGAAATCACCGCCGTCATCGGCACCATCCAGCAAGGCGCCGTCGGTGCAGTGACCAGCATGCAGTCCAGCCGCCAGCTGGTGAGCGAAGTGGTCGTTGCCGCCGGCAAGGCCAGCGAGTCGATGGGCGACATCCGCGACTCGGCAAGCACCATGCAGGGCGCCATCGGGAACATCACCGATGCCCTGCGCGAACAGCGTGGGGCCTCCACCGAACTGGCCCGCAACGTCGAAGCGATTGCCCAGATGTCCGAGGAAAACTCCGCCGCCGTCGCCTCGGTGGCCGACACGGCCAACCGCCTGGCGGGCGTTTCCGACAGCCTCAAAGCCAGCGTTTCACGCTTCCGCGTGTAGATTTTTACCGGCCGCGCCGGTATCGGGCGGCCGCTGCGACACTATGACGCACCAAAATGGGGCGCCATCTTGCTGCATGTCAACGTCGTCGTCGTTCCCCCTCACTAATGTGGCGCTCTCTTGCCAACCAGAGAGCCCACAACGATGTCCTGCCCCACGCCGCTCCGGCACGCCCTGCTGCCCCTCGCCATCGCCTGCGCCTTTCCGGCCATCGCGGACGAAGCCACCACCCTGCGCCAGGTGGTCGTCACCGCCCCGGCCATGGAAGCCCCGCTCACCGTCACCACCGACCCGCGCGCCCCGCGCCAGCCGGTGCCGGCCCATGACGGCGCCGACTACCTGAAGAACATTCCCGGCTTCTCGGTGATCCGCAAGGGCGGCACCGACGGCGACCCGGTGTTCCGCGGCATGGCCGCTTCGCGGCTGGGCATCCTGCTCGACGGCGAGATGATCCTCGGCGGCTGCGGCATGCGCATGGACCCGCCCACCGCCTACGTCTTCCCCGAAGCCTTCGATCGCATCACCGTGCTGAAGGGCCCGCAGACCGTCAAGTACGGCCCCGGCAACAGCGCCGGCGTGGTGCTTTTCGAGCGCCAGCCGAAAGTCCGCGAAAGCTTCTCGGCCTACGCCGACGCCAGCCTGCTGGCCGGCAACTTCGGGCGCAACGACCAGGTGCTCGAAGCCGGTGTCGGCAACGCCGGCTTCTACGGCGAAGTCACCGGCACCCATTCCCACGCCCAGGATTACAAGGACGGCTCCGGCAACAAGGTGCATTCGGCCTACGACCGCTGGAGCACCAGCGGCGCCCTCGGCTGGACGCCCGACCGGGACGCCCGCCTGGAGCTGACCTTCGCCAGGAGCGACGGCAAGGCCGCCTACGCCGACCGCAGCATGGACGGTGCCCGCTTCGAGCGCAGCAACGTCGGCCTCAAGTTCGAGAAAAAACGCATCAGCCCATTGGTCAGCAAACTGGAGGCGCAGGTCTACTACAACTACGTGGACCACGTGATGGACAACTACAGCCTGCGCAGCCAGAGCGGCATGCAGATGGTCAGCAACCCCGACCGCAAAACCCAGGGCGGGCGCCTCGCCGCCACCCTCGAACTGGGCAGCAAGACCAGCCTCGAAACCGGCATCGACTTCCAGACCAACGAGCACACCCTGCGCAAGGCCAGCGGCGCTGCCGTCGCCGGCTACGACAGCCTGCCCCGCGGCGCCGACATGCGCTTCAACAGCCGCGGCGTGTTCGGTGAGCTGTCCCATGAACTCGACGCCGCCCAGCGCCTGATCGGCGGCCTGCGCGTGGACTGGAGCGAAGCCGAAGACCAGCGTAGCGGCAAGACCACCTCCGGCCAGACCGACAAGAACACCCTCAAGGCCGGCTTCCTGCGCTGGGAAAGCGCCTTCACGCCAACCACCACGCTGTACGCCGGCCTCGGCCACAGCGAGCGCGCCGCCGACTACTGGGAGCGCAGCAAAGCCCCCGGCGCCACATCCACGATGAACACCGGCGCGGCCAGCACCTTCGTCCTCAAACCCGAAAAAGTCACCCAGCTCGATACCGGCGCCATCTACGCTGCCGGCCCGCTGAAGGCCTCCGCGTCGCTGTTCTACGGCAAGCACAAGGACTTCATCCAGATTCGCCAGATCAACGCCTTTGCCACCGACGCCTTCAACATCGACGCCACCACCTACGGCGCCGAAGCCGATGTGAGCTACGCCCTGACCCAGGTCTGGAAAACCTGGGGCACGCTGGCCTGGACCCGCGGCGAGAACGACTCGACCGGCAAGCCCCTGTCGCAGATTCCGCCGCTGGAAGCCCGCCTGGGCGCCGGCTACGGCGACCAGGTGTGGAGCGCCGGCGCCCTGCTGCGCCTGGTGCAGGGCCAGACCCGCTATGACACCGGCTACGGCAACATCGTCGGCCAGGACATCGGTGCCTCGTCGGGCTTTGCCATCTTCTCCCTCAACGCGGCATACAAGCCGAAGAAGGGCATGCTGCTGTCAGCCGGCGTGGACAACCTGTTCGACAAGACCTACGCCGAGTTCATCAGCCGCAGCGGCGCCAGCGTCGGCGGTTTCACCCAGACCACGCGGGTGAACGAACCGGGCCGCACCCTGTGGCTGAAGGCCAACATCGCCCTTTAACTACTGCGCCGGCACCGTACTCAGCCGGCCACATCGAGCAGGCGCAGCTTGCGGTACAGGGTCGCCCGCGCCACCCCCAGGCTGCGGGCGGCCGCCGAGACATTGCCGGCGCACTTGTCCATGGCCTCCCGCACCGCGTTGAGTTCCACATCGCGCAGGCACGCATCCGGCACCGCCGGTGCCGACGGACGCACCTTGGCGCACACCAGCGGCTCTTCCAGCAACTCTTCCGGCAGATGCTGGACGCCGATTTCCTCCTCGCCTTCCGCCAGGGTCAGGGCCAGCCGCAGCACGTGGCTGAGCTGGCGGATGTTGCCCGGCCAGCGATAAGCCAGCAGCAACTGGCGCGCATCGGCAGACAGGCGCGGCAGCGGCTCGGCGCCCGCTTCGCGCACCAGCAGCGCGTCGATCAGCGTGGCCCGGTCGTCGCGCTCGCGGAGCGCCGGCAAGCTCACCCGCACGCCCTTGATGCGGTAATACAGGTCTTCGCGAAACAGCCCGCCAGCCACCAGCTCGTCGAGCTTGCGATGGGTGGCCGATACGATGTGCGCATCGAAGGCGATCAGCTTGGCGCCGCCCAGACGCGTGAAGCTGCGCTCCTGCAGCACGCGCAACAAACGCCCCTGCAGCTCCAGCGGCATGTCGCCGATTTCGTCGAGAAACAAGGTGCCGCCGCGGGCCTGCTCGAACTTGCCCGGCGCCCCGCCGCGGCGGCCACCGGTGAAGGCCCCGTCGTCGTAACCGAAGAATTCCGACTCGATCAGCCCGGCCGGCAGCGACGAGCAATTGATGGCCACGAAGGGCCCCGCGGCCCGCGCGCTGCCGTCATGCAGGCGCCGCGCCAGCACCTCCTTGCCGGTGCCGGTTTCGCCGTTGATAAGCACCGGAATGTCCCGCGCAAAGGCACGGCTCGCCACGTGGATGGCGGTGCTGGCCACTTCGTCGGCGCCGCCGCTGTCGCTTGGCGTCAACGAGGTGACCCCAGCCGGCCGCAGCTGCACCGCCGAATGCACCCGCCGCGCCCCTTCGCGCAGGCGGCTCAGCAGAGAGTCCGTGTGGCTGGCGTCGAAGCGCGCATCGAACAACATGCCGCTATCGCTGCGCACCACGCCGCTGACATGACGACCACTGAGGGCGCGCCGGAAGGTTTCCGGCGGGCAGTCGAACAAGGTGTTGAAACTCGCCTCGGCATCCAGCCCGGCCTCCAGCCCGAGAAGTTGCCGCGCCGCCTGGTTGGCCCCCAGCATGTGGCCGTCCTCGGCAAAGACGAGCACGCCTTCGAGCGGCGTGCCAAGCAGATCGGGCCGGTAATGGAAGCCCATCGTCAGCGCCCCGCCCAGCTCGGCCAGCATGCGGTTTTCGATGGCCCGGGCGGCGATGGTGAGGGGTTCGAGAATGGTCACCGGGTTGCCATTGTTGAAGCGGGTCGCGTCGAGCACGCCGGCCAGCTGGCCCGCCGGGTTGAAGAGCGGCACGGCGGCACAGGCAAAGGGCAGGATTTCATCCAGAAAATGCTCCCCCGCCCGCACCACCACCGGCCGCCCCTCGGCAATCACGCAGGCCGGGCCGTTGGTGCCGATGGCCGCCTCGCTGACATTGCGGCCCACCTGGAAGATGCGGTCGAGGTCACGCACATCCGGCCCTGAACCGCACACGGCGCGGACGACGACGCCCTCCGCATCGATGCAGGCCAGCGCCCAGCCAGCGCGGCCGAGGGCGAGATGGAGCTTTTCCATCTCTGGCAGAGCGCAGGCAATGAGCGGCCGGCTGCGTTCCTCGATAAGGGATTTGTCCTGCCGGCTGGCCGGGTTGAAAACGCGTCGGTCGCCGGTAGTGAGGCCCATTTGCAGGGAACGCTCCCACGAGCGCAATACGACGTCCGGCAGCATTCCCGGCGCCAATTTCCCCTCCCCGAAGAAATTGCGCCGCACCATTTCCATTCTCGTTTCAAAAGAAACCCGTTGCTCGCCCATTCTTGTCTCCTCATTTCGGCCAGTAACAAGTCAACGGAAAAAGACGGTTGACTCGTTTCAGTACACCCGCACCGCCGGCATTTTTTTGCAGGAATTACGGCGCGGGCACAAGAGCCTGATTTTTATGATTTTTCTCTATTTTATCGGCCAATTCCGGCAGGCACGGGAGCTGCTAACAGCCCTATTGCACTCACCGGGAGGCGGCCCCGATCAAGCGGGGTTCCCCACATTAAAGAACTTCAACAAACGAAGTCAATGAGGAGACATGATGGAACTGCACATTGAAAAGCCCCAAAAAACCCGGCTGACAAAAGCCGTCGCAGTGGCCGTGCTGGCCACCTGCGGACTGAATTCAGCCGGCGTCTTTGCGGCCCCGCCCAAGGGCTCCCGCGAACACATCGCCGCCGTCACCGGCCAGGTGGACGAAAAGACCGTGCGTGCCAACGCCGCCAAAACCGGCGACTGGCCGGCCTACGGCCTCGACTACGCCGAAACCCGCCACAGCAAGCTCACCGAGATCAACGCCAGCACCGTCAAGAAGCTTGGCCTGGTGTGGTCCTACAACCTGGAGTCGACCCGCGGCGTCGAAGCCACGCCGCTGGTGGTGGACGGGATCATGTACGTCTCCGCCGCCTGGAGCGTGGTGCATGCGGTGGATGTGCGCACGGGCAAGAGGATCTGGACCTACGACCCCAAGGTGCCCCGCGAAATGGGCTTCAAGGGCTGTTGCGACGTGGTGAACCGGGGCGTGGCGCTGTACAAGGGCAAGGTCTTCGTCGGCACCTTCGACGGCCGCCTGGTGGCGCTGGACGCCGCCACCGGCAAGACCGTGTGGGTGAAGGACACCATCGAGGACCACAGCCATTCCTACACCGTCACCGGCGCCCCGCGAGTCATCAAGGGCAAGGTGATCATCGGCAACGGCGGCGCCGAATACGGCGTGCGCGGCTACATCACCGCCTACGACGCCGAGAGTGGCGAGCAGAAATGGCGCTGGTACACCGTGCCGGGCGACCCGGACCAGCCCTTCGAAAACGAGGCCATGGCCAAGGCCGCCAAGACCTGGGACCCGGCCGGCAAGTGGTGGGTGAATGGCGGTGGCGGCACGGCATGGAATTCCATGACCTACGACCCGGAACTCAACCTGATGTACGTGGGCACCGGCAACGGCTCGCCGTGGAACCATCGCAAGCGCAGCCCCGCCGGCGGCGACAACCTCTACCTCGCCTCCATCGTCGCCCTCAACCCGGACACCGGCGAATACGTCTGGCATTACCAGGAAACCCCCGGCGACAACTGGGATTACACCTCGGTGCAGGACATGATCCTCACCGACCTGACGCTGGCGGGCAAGAAGCGCAAGGTCATCCTGCATGCGCCGAAGAACGGCTTTTTCTTCGTCATCGACCGGACCAACGGCAAGTTCATCTCGGCCAAGCCCTTTACCGAAGTGAACTGGGCCACCGGCTACGACAAGAACGGCCGCCCCACCGAAACCCCCGAAGCGCGCTCCCGCGAAGCCTTCGACAGCGTGCCCGGCCCCTTTGGCGGGCATAACTGGCACGCCATGTCCTTCAACCCGAAGACCGGCCTGGCCTACTTTCCGGTGCAGAACGTGCCCCTCAACCTGGCCGAAGACAGCGCCTGGCAGCACAACGCCAACGTCCCCGGCCAGCCCCAGTCCGGCACCGGCTGGAACACCGGCATGCTGATCAACACCCAGCCGCCCAAGAGCAAGGCCTTCGGCCGCCTGGTGGCCTGGGACCCGGTCAAGCAGAAGGAAGCGTGGCGCCAGGAATACACCGCCCCGTGGAACGGCGGCACCCTGACCACCGCCGGCAATCTGGTCTTCGCCGGCACGGCCGACGGGCGCTTCGCGGCCTACAGCGCCGACAAGGGCGAGAAGCTGTGGGAAGCCCCCATCGGCACCGGCATCATCGCCCCGCCGGTCACCTACCAGGTGGATGGCAAGCAGTACGTGTCCATCGCGGTGGGCTGGGGCGGCGTGTTCGGGCTGTCGGCGCGGGCCACCGACAAGCAGGATCACGGCCGCGTCTACACCTTCGCCATCGGCGGCACCACGCCCCTGCCTGAGGCCCAGCCCTACGCCATGGGCGAGCTGATCTCCGGCGTCAAGTACGACCCGGCCCACATCCCGGCGGGCACCAAGCTCTACATCAGCAACTGCGTGTTCTGCCACGGCGTACCCGGCGTGGACAAGGGCGGCAACATTCCCAACCTGGGCTACGTGCCGTCGAAGGACATCGACAACCTGGCCGACATGCTCTTCAACGGCCCCTTCGTGAAAAAGGGCATGCCCGACTTCACCGGCAAGTTGAGCGCGGATGACGTGGAGAAGATCAAGGCCTTCATCCAGGGCACCGCCGACGCCGTGCGGCCGAAGAAGTAAGCCTCCTCCGGAGCCCCCCTCCCTCTTGCCGCGGCGCCCTCTCTCCTCCCGCTCCCGGGCGGCCGCGGCCTTTTTTATTCAGCACCACTGCAGCGCCTACACGACAAAAACACGGAGACAAGACCATGAAAAAAGCAGCCCAAACCTTCACCCTGCGCGCCTGCGCAGCCGCCCTCCTCGCCACCGGCAGCATCGGCGCCGTGCACGCCGACGTGCGTCCCGATCCGGGCGACTACACCGGCCTGCCCGCCGGCACCAACCTGCTCCTCGCCTACGCCCAGTTTCCCCGCGCCGACAAGGTGTACAGCAAGGGCAACAAGGTCGTCGACAACCTGGATCTGGCCGTCAATGCCGGCATCCTGCGCTACGTGCACTTCATGAAGCTGGGCGACTACATCCTCGATCCGCAGATCATCGTGCCCTTCGGCAACCAGAAGATCGGCCTGTCCGACAGCAAGAGCAGCGGCCTTGGCGACGTGATCTTCGGCGCCACCCTGTGGACCATCGCCGATCTGGCCAAGGGCGAGCACCTGGGTTGGTCGGTGTTCTTCACCGCCCCCACCGGTGGCGACAAGAACCAGGGCTTCGCCCTCAGCAACAACCGCTGGGCCACCGACCTGCAGGTGGGCTACATCCGCAAGCTGTCCAACAAATGGACCGTCGATCTGATCGGCGAAACCGAGTTCTACCAGGACCAGCGCGACACCAAATCCCAGAAGGACGCACTCCTGCAGGCCCACGGCCACCTGCGCTATCACATCAGCGAGGCCACCTACGTGGCCGCCACCTACCGCCACGCCTGGGGCGCCAAGGAGAAGCTCGACGGCGTCGATATCGCCGGCGCCAAGAACAACGGCACAGCCATGCTCACCTGGGCCTCCTTCGTCGACAAGCAATGGCAGGTACAAATGCAATACACCCAGGACGTGAAGGTCGAGGAAGGCCCGAAGATCAGCGGCCTGCAGGCCCGCGTGCTCTACGTCTATTAAGCCGCCCACCCCAGGAGACAGAACCATGAACAAGCTTCACGGCATCGAACTGCACCCCGCCACCGCGGCCTTCCTCGCCAAGCCCCGGCGCATGCTGATCGGCGGCGAATGGGTGGATGCCCTCGCCGGGCAAACCCTGCCGGTGGTCGACCCGGCCGACGGCGAAACCTTCTGCCGCGTGCCGGCCGGCGAAGCGGCCGACATCGACCGGGCCGTACAGGCCGCCAGCCGCGCCTTTGAATCCGGCGATTGGCCGAAGATGCGCCCGGTGGACCGGGAACGCCTGCTCCTCAAACTGGCCGACCTGCTCGAAGCCAACGCCCAGGAATTCGCCGAACTCGAAGCCATCGACAACGGCAAGCCGGTGACCATGGCGCGCTACGTGGACGTCGGCCTGTCGGTGGATTTCATCCGCTACATGGCCGGCTGGGCCACCAAGATTGAGGGCTCGACGATGGAGCTGTCGGTGCCGCTGGTGCGCGACCGGGAGTTCTTCGGCTTCACCCGCCGCGAGCCGGTGGGCGTGGTCGGCGCGATCATCCCGTGGAACTTCCCGCTGCTGATGGCCGTCTGGAAAGTTGCCCCGGCGTTGGCCGCCGGCTGCACGATGATCCTCAAGCCCGCCGAGGACACCCCGCTCACCGCCCTGCGGCTGGGCGAACTGGTGCAGGAGGCCGGCTACCCGGCCGGCGTGCTCAACGTGGTCACCGGCCTCGGCCATACCGCCGGCGCGGCGCTGGCCGCGCACACGGGCATCCAGAAGATCGCCTTCACCGGCTCCACCGAAATCGGCAAGCTGGTCGGCAAGGCGGCCATGGAGAACATGACCCGCTGCTCGCTGGAACTGGGCGGCAAGAGCCCGGTGATCGTCCTCGACGACGTGGATCCCGCGGTAGCGGCTGCCGGTGCGGCCCAGGCCATCTTCTTCAACCAGGGCCAGGTGTGCACCGCGGGCTCCCGCCTGTATGTGCATCGCAGCCGTTTCGACGAGGTCGTCGAGCAGCTTTCCGCCATTGCCGCCGGCATGAAGATGGGCCCCGGTATCGACCCCTCCACGCAGATTGGTCCGCTGGTTTCCAAGGTGCAGCAGAACCGGGTGATGGACTACGTGAACAGCGGCTACGCCGAAGGCGCCCGCGCCGCGGCCGGCGGTGCGGCGGGCGACGGCCCCGGCTGCTTCGTCAGGCCGACGGTGCTGGTGGATGTGCACGACAACATGCGCGTGGTGCGCGAAGAGATCTTTGGCCCGGTGGTGGTGGCCCAGCCCTTCGACGACCTCGACGAGATTGCCCGGCGCGCCAACGACACCCCCTTTGGCCTGGCCGCCAGCATCTGGTCGAACGATCTGTCGCGGGTGCATCGCCTGATTCCGAAGATCAAGGCCGGCACCGTATGGGTGAACTGCCACAACATCATCGAGAACGTGATGCCCTTCGGCGGCTTCAAGCAGTCGGGCATCGGCCGCGAGGCGGGCCGTTCGGCGCTGGAGCTCTACACCGAGCCCAAGTCGGTGATCATGATGCTGTAAGCGCCACGGCCGACGGCGGGCAGAGCGTTTCCGCGAGGTGCTGCAGGTCGAGCACCCCGAGCATGCGCTCTGCCGGGCCTGCACCGACAATCGCCGACGACCAGCGCGCACCGGACGCGGCCGCAATCTCCGGCAGGGCCAGGCGGCTGGCTCCGGGAGAGTCCGGCCGGTTGCGTGGAGCCTCGTCGATACTCACCAGACGGGGCACCGTGAAGCCGATGCTGGCTCCTCCCTCCAGCTCGACCACCAGCACGCTGGCCGTGGGGGAGCGCTCTGCGCCGGGCAGGCCGATGAGGTCACTCAGGCAGAAGGTCGGAATCGCCCGACCGCGGCTCACCACCAGCCCGGAAGCACGCGAGCCGGCCCCAAAAATGGTGGTTTCTTCCATCCACGGGATGATTTCGGCGATCTGTTCGATGGGCGTGGCCACCTCGAAGCCAAGGTCGTAGGTCAGCACCCGACAGCGCTCGGCCTGCACCTGAGTCTGCGCCGCGCCCGCCAGGAGATTCGGGCCGCTCGAGCGGCCCAGCCCTTCGACCGGTGTATTCATCCGCGCCAGACCCTCCATTTTGGGGTGCGTCGCCAGCAGTCTTCCATCGAGGAGGAAGTAGTAACCGATGCCTTCCGTTTCCGGCTTGCGGGAATGCAGCGGCAAGGTCTCCAGCGGCAGCACGCCGACGAAGAACTCGGCCTGGGGCAGCGTGCGGGCCGGAATGGGCACCGCGCTCGTCCCGTCGGCGCGCACCACGTCGATGACTTCATCCACGATGAAGGCCACCAGCCCCTTTGCATACTGAATCAGGAAAGCCTGGGTACGGGTCGGCTCGGCAATGCACCCGAGACCGCACAGGGAGAGGATATCCACCGCCGGCACCTTAACGCCGGCGTACTCGATGACGCCCAGGCAATAGGCACCCGATAGCGGGGAGTGATGGAACTCGGGATTGAGGATCGTGGTGAAGACCTTCTCCGAGGCCAGCGCCATCGGCACCCGGCCGCTGCGCACTAGCATCAGGTAGGACTCGGCGGGCAATTCGCCCGCGGCCCCCGCGGCCCCCGTCACCCCCATCTGCCGCGCTGGAGATGGATCCACCACCATCGGCACCCCCTGCAGGCCGGCCAGCCCTTCGGGCGACAGCACGCTCACCAGCGATGCGTCATCGCTGCGCTGAAAACTGCCGCCGAGGATCGACACCACCGCATTCCGCGCCGCCATGCGATTCCAGCCACCGGACGGGCAGTCGAAGACCCCCACCACGCCATGGACCCGCAAACCGAGCAGAAAGCCCTGGTGCACCATGATGACGATACAGCGTGGCGCCTCCGCGGACGGCTCTTCGCGACTCAGGCCAAGGAGCAGGCGCAAGTCGATCACCGGCACCAGCACACCCCGCAGATCAACGCCACCCACCACGCAGGGCGCGGCACAGGGCAGCACCGCCAGCGTCTCGCAGGGCACTACTTCGCGCAGGGCATCGAGGGGCAGCGCCAGTTGCATCGACGCCAGAAAGAAGACCCCGAAGCGGCGCTCACCGTCAGGCTCGCCGATGAAGCCTTCCATCACGCAGCCACGGTGCGGGCCAGGTCGTCGATCAACCCGGACACTTGCCCGGCCATCTCGCGCTGCTTTTCGGTGGCACCGGCGATTTCCGAGGCGCTTTCGACGGTGCGTTCGACCGCGGACATGATGCCCTCAAAGCTGCTCGCCGCCGACTTGCTGACATCGGCCCCCTGCTGCACATGCAGGGCCGACTCGTCGATGAGCCTGGCGATCTCCTGGGCGGCGCCGGAGCTGCGCTCGGCCAGCTTGCGCACTTCAGCCGCCACCACCGAGAAACCCACACCCTGCTGCCCGGCGCGGGCGGCCTCGATGGCGGCATTGAAAGCCAGCAGGTTGGTCTGGTTGGCAATCTCGCTGATCACCCGAACGATTTCGGAGACGCGGGTGGAACTGCTCTGGATGCGCCCGATGGCGTCGATGGACTTCTGCACCGCGTCAAAGCCGGTCTTGGCCGCCATCGCCGTTTCCATGGCCATGCTGGAGGCAACACCCGAGTTGTCGGCAATGGCCTTGATGCTGTCCACCAGGCTGCGCACGCTGTGGGTCATATCGACGGTCTTGGCCGAGATGCGCTTCTCGAGCATGACTTCCTTGGTCACGTCGTAGGCATATTTGACGACTTTCTTGACCTTGCCGTTGAGATCGAGAATCGGGTTGTAGGTGGCCTGGATCCACACGTCCCGCTCGTACTTTCCAACCCGGTGGAAACGCCCGCTGACGAACTTCCCTTCGTTCAGTCGCAGCCAGAAATCCCGGTACTCGGCACTCTGGATGTAATCCGCCGAACAGAAAAGACTATGGTGCTGGCCCTGGATCTCGCGCAGGGTGTAGCCCATGGCAACCAGGAAGTTGCGGTTGGCAGTGAGTACATTGCCGTCGAGATCGAACTCGATAACGGCCTGGCCCAGGTCGATGGCCGCCACCTTGGCTTGGTATTCGGCGCTGACGAGCTTGGATGCGGTGACGTCGGTGGCAAACTTGACGACCTTCACCGGCTTGCCGCGAAGATCGAAAATCGGATTGTAGATGGCCTGGATCCACACTTCCTTGCCGTCCTTGCCGATGCGCTTGTACTCGCCGGCGTTGAACTCCCCGCGGGACAGGCGCTCCCAGAAAGCCTGATAATCCGCCGAAGCCGCCTGGACCGGCTCGACGAAGATGCGGTGATGATGGCCCTGGATCTCCTCCAGCCGGTAGCCCATGAGGGCCAGGAAGTTGGGATTGGCGTCGAGCACCCGACCGCTCAGATCGAATTCGATGACCGCCTGGGCGCGGTCGATAGCGCTGAGCTTGCCCTCGGCATTGAGCCGGGCCAGCTTGTCTGCCGTTACGTCGCGGCCGAACTTGACCACTTTGTAGGGTGTGCCATCCGGCCCAAGGATCGGCGTGTAGGTAGCCTGCAGCCACACGCACTGGCCCTGTCC
Organism: Zoogloea oleivorans; assembly: GCF_008107625.1. GTDB lineage: Bacteria > Pseudomonadota > Gammaproteobacteria > Burkholderiales > Rhodocyclaceae > Zoogloea > Zoogloea oleivorans. The sequence goes on along the minus strand of NZ_SDKK01000012.1, from coordinate 171,474 downwards.
GGTCATGCGCATGAACTCGCCCGCCTGAGGCTCACCGGCACGCAGGCGCGCCCATAAATCGGCGTATTCGGCGCTGTCCGTATGCTCGGGCATGCAGAACATCCGGTGATGCTTGCCCTTTACGGCAGCCAGCGGATAGCCCATCACGGACAGAAAAAGATCATTGGCGTTGAGGACCGTACCATCCAGATCAAACTCAACGATCGCCTGGCTCCGGCTGATGGCAGCCACATAGCCCGGCAGATCTGCCACATCAACCTCAAACAGGGATGCCTCCCGTGCCGCGGATTTCATGGCCTTGACCGGTTTTTCTGCAATCCCCATTTTCGCTCCCCTTGATCCCATTTGGAAATCCGTGCCGACACCGACCGGGCCTGCACGGGCACTCCCATAACGGACAAAATGACTGGCACCTTTAGAATCGGCAAACCATAAATTTATCGTTTTTGTTAAATTTATGGTTTTATTCCGCAATCAGTCCTGCAAAGCCCGCCGCACCGGCTCCGCCTCGTCCTGCAACATCGCCAGGCACTGCTCCACCTGCATCAGGACTGCGCTTGCCGTGACCAGATCTCCTCCAGCCTTCAGATCGCTCTCCAGTCGGCTCGCCGCGTCGGCCAGTGGCTTTGCGCCAAGAGTTCCCGCCATGCCGCGCAAGGTGTGGGCGCTGCGCTGGGCCAGCTCCCGGTCGCCATCCGCAAAACCTTGTTGCAACTGGGCCAGCAGAGCAGGCTGGCTGCGCTGGAAGTTGTCGAACAGTTTCAGGTATAGGGCGCGATTACCCTTGAAGAAGAACAGTCCGGCGTCGAGATCGAGACTCTCGATGGAGACAGGCCCGGCAGCAGCAACAGGGGCCTGCGCTTCGGACAGGCTCTCAAGACTTGCCGGTGAGGGCAGAGCCTCGGCCTGCTCCTGCGCAGGCCCGGCAGGCAGCCAGGCCGCCACCGTGGCGTAAAGCAGGTCGGGGGTAATCGGCTTGGTGAGGAAATCGTTCATGCCGGCATCCAGACAGGCCTGACGCTCCTCCGGCAGCGCGTTGGCGGTCATGGCGATCACCGGCAGCGCAACAAATCGGGCATCGGCGCGAATCGCCTGGGTCGCCGTCACACCGTCCATCACCGGCATCTGCATGTCCATCAGCACCAGATCGTAGGTCTGCCGCTCCAGGGCATCCAGGGCCTGACGCCCATCGGCAGCCACATCCACCCGGGCTCCGGTCTTGGTCAGCAATTCACTGGCAACCTGCTGGTTGAATTCATTGTCCTCGACCAGCAGCAGGCGGCGCCCGCGCAAGCCTTCCGCCGGGTCGGCACGATGCGCTGCGCTGCGCTGCGGGTCAGCGGCAAAAATCTCGTCGATGGCATCCTGAAGCATCGACTGCCGGACCGGTTTGAAAAGGTAGTGGTCGATGCCCTCGGCCTGCAGCGACTGGATGTCTGCCAGATCGGCGGCGGTGGCCATGATCACCGGTACGCCCTGGTAGGCCGGAATCGCACGGATCCGGTGAGTGGTCTGCAGGCCGTCCAGGCCCGGCATGCGCAGATCCATGAGAATCAGGGCGAAGGGACTTTCCACATCGCGAATGCTGTCCAGTGCCGCTTCGCCCGAAACGGCGGCCTGGCAGTCGAAACCGGCCTTGTCGAGCATGCGCAAGAGCGCCGTGCGGCTCAGGTTCTCGTCGTCGACAACCAGTGCGCGACGCCGGGCGGCATTCGGCGACGTCGCCGGAAGCGACGTATCCCGGTCGACACGCACCGAGAACGTGAAGCAGCTGCCCTCCCCGGGCGTGCTGCTGACGGTGGCCTTTCCGCCCATCATCTCGATCAGTTGCCGCGAGATGGTCAGGCCCAGACCGGTGCCGCCGTACTTGCGGGTAATCGAGGCATCGGCCTGGGTAAAAACCTGGAACAGGCGGGCGATCTGCTCCTGCGTCATGCCGATGCCCGTATCGCTGACCGAGAACACGAGTTCCAGGTCGGTGCTTCCGGCAGGCGGCGTTGCACCGCAGGAGACCTGGACGGCAATCCTGCCTTTCTCGGTGAATTTCACGGCATTGCTCACCAGATTGGAGAGCACCTGCCCAAGTCGCAGAGAGTCGCCCAGGAGATGCTTTGGCACATCCGGCGCCACGCTCACCTCGAAATGCAGGCCGCGCTCGGCCAGCATCGGCCCGAACATGGCCGAACAATTGGCCAGCACGTCATCCACACAAAAGGAGACATGCTCAATGTGCAGCTTGCCGGCCTCGATCTTCGAGAAATCCAGGATGTCGTTGATGATGCCGAGCAGCAGCGTGGCCGCCTTGTGCACCTTGGTGACGTAGTCCCGCTGGCGGGGGCCGAGATCGCACTGCAGACACAGGTGCGACAAGCCGATGATGGCGTTCATCGGCGTGCGGATCTCGTGACTCATGTTGGCCAGGAACAGGCTCTTCGCCTGGTTGGCCGCATCGGCCGCATCACGGGCCTCGGCGAGCAGTCGTTTGGCGTTTTTCTGGGCCGTGATGTCGATCCTGTTGCCGACCACGTAGCCGCTGGGCGTACGGTTCTCCACCATCAACAGCCAGCGACCGTCGCACAACTCCTGCTCCACTGCCTGCCCGCTGGCATGCAGATGGGCATTGAGGCGCCCTTCGACCCATGCCTGTTCGCATCCGTGAACGCCGACGAACAGGCCCCGCTCGACCCCGGCCCGCAGGAGGTCCGCGTAGGCGGCACCGGGCACCAGCAAGTCACGGATCAGCCCATAACAGGCCAGGTAGGCGTCATTGCAGACCACCAGCCGGTCATCGCTGTCATAGACCGCAAAGCCCTGCGAAATGCTGCCGACCGCTTCGCGGAACAGTCGGTCGCTGGCCTCAACGCTGGCATTGGCTTCCGCCAGTTGCTGCGTGCGCTCGGCCACCAGGCCCTGCAGGTAAGTGCGGTACAGCGCCAGATCCTCAAGATGAGCGGTGTCGTCCCGATCGGTTCCCCGGTAGCCCCGCAGGCGGCCGTCCGCCCCGATGACGGCGACACCGTTGGTCACCACCTGGCGCAAGCTGCCATCCTTGTGCACGGACGCATGGGCGATGTCGGTAAATGGCGAATGCTGCCTCCGCAACCCCTGCAACAGCTCACGAACACGATCGGACTCATGGGCGGGCACCAGATCGCAGGCGGGACGACCGATCAACTCAGCCGGTGCATAACCGAGAAAGCGGGTCACCTTGTCCGACACGTAGGTGAAACACCCTTCCGTGTCGGTCTCCCAGATCCAGTCGGACGAAGCAGCGGCAATATCCCGGAAGCGCCTCTGCGCCTCCTCCAGCTCTGCCGCAAGCGCCAGACGCAACATTTTTTCGCGCTGCGCAACGCGGACGGCAAAAGCCGCCGCGAGCAGCATCGCCAGCAGGGCCGCCGCAAGCATCCAGATCATGGCGTTCAGAAAAGCTCGATGGAATTCTCTGGCGTCGAGTGGGCCTCAACAATGGGCGCAGCGGCGCTTTCCACTTCCTTCCGGAGTACGGTTTCGAGATCCTGGCTGAAGCTGCGCATGAGCCGGTCGGACTCGACCTCCTGGTCATAGATGGCCTGCGCCTGGTCGATCGCGGTACGCACCGTGTCCTGGAGGCGGCGCTCCTGGCCTTCGGTCAGGCCCAGGCTGATGAACGAGTCCTCGATCTCGAAGGCCAGTGCATTGAGTATTTGCGAGCTGGCGGCTCGCTGGGTGCGATACCGAGTCTCGATGTCCTTCAGCGTCGCCATGCTGCGCTGGAGCAGCGCCAGCATGGTGTCGCCCCGCCGCAGGGCCGCCTTGACCCGCGACAGCGAGCGCAGATGCACGTCCACCGACTCGGTCAGGGTCGCCAGATTGTCCTTGATGCGCCCGTAATGCTCGGGGTTGTCCCGGGGCATGGCCTTGACGATGATGGTCACCCGCGGATAGTTGAACGCCGAGCGGGAGCCGAGATCGACGATGCGCGCGCAGCTGGCCATGTTGTGCAGCACCGACTCCTCAAGAGCCGAGCAGACGCCCTCCCGCGAGAGGCTCAGGGACTCATCCTCATCCCGCAACTGGAGGGCCACGTCGAGATCGAAGCCCTGCATCGCCCGCATGATGCAATCGGCCACCGACGGAAAGTCCAGGCAGCCGACCATCTCGCCCAGAAAGCGCATGATGATGCCGATGTCCCCGACGCTCGACATGGCCGTCATGGCGGTACTGGTCGCCACATTGACGTGCTGCATGAGTTCGCGGCGCTGACGGTGGTTGCGCAGCACAACACCGATCTTGCGGCTCAGTTCATCCGGATCGAAAGGCTTGGTGATGTAGTCCTCGCCCCCCGCCTCGTAGCCCGCCAGACGGTCGGCGGTCTCGGCATGGGACGACAGGAAGATCACCGGCACATCCTGGGTGGCCGGGGCCTTCTTGAGCAGGCGACAGGCTGTGTAGCCGTCCATCCCCGGCATTTCAACATCCATCAGGATCACCTTGGGCGGATCGGCCATCGCCGCCGCAACGCCGCTCTCGCCGTCGCCGCGATGCTCGATCTGGTAATCCCCCCCGATCAAGCCCTCCAGGTGAATGACAGTGAAATCGCTGTCGTCGATGATCAGGATGCGCGGTTGCACGAAACACTCCATTCAGTAAGGCTGTGAGGGCCAAAAACCCTCCGCCTGGTTACATTGAAACTGAATGCCTATTTCGGCATATCGACTGTATTTCTTTAGTGCGATACCACACACGGCCGACATCCACCGGCAACACGCAGAAGCACGGCTGGCGCGGTGCTACGCCAGCAGCGCCACCGACTTGATCTGGGCCACCACCGACATGCCCTCCCGCAACCCGAGCTGATCCCTCGACAGGCGCGTTATGCGCGCCAGCAGCGGCGTGCCGCAGGCATCCAGGCTGACCAGGCACTGGGCCGGATGCGCAGCATCGCCAAAACTGCGGATACGCGCCGGCAGGCGGTTGACGATGCTGGACCGGTTGTCGCCAGTCAGGGCAATGCTCACGTCGCGAGCCTGGATCTTGATGCGGGCGCGGGCCCCCACCGCCAGCGCCTTGCGGTTCACCGTGACGGAACCGCCCGGGAAGGCCAGACGGGTCAGGTGGTAAGCGTCGTCATGACCGACAACCTGAGTCTCCACCAGCACGGCGGCATCCTCGTCGAGGGCCAGGGGCAGGTCGAGGCGGGCCAGGAGTTCGGCCGTCGGGCCGCTGGCCGTCACCCGCCCCTGATCGAGCAGCACCAGGTGATCGGCCAGCCGGGCAACTTCGTCCGGCGAGTGGCTGACGTAGAGGATAGGGATCGCCAGTTCGTCGTGCAGGCGCTCCAGGTAAGGCAGGATTTCCTGCTTGCGCCTGGCGTCCAGCGCCGCCAGCGGCTCGTCCATCAGCAGCAGGCGCGGGCTGGTGAGCAGTGCCCGGGCAATGGCGACCCGCTGACGCTCGCCGCCGGACAGCGTGTCGGTGCCGCGCGCCAGCAGGTGGCCGATGCCCAGCAGGTCCATTGCCGCATCCCACCCCACCTTGCGCTCGGCCGCCGGAATGCGCTTGAGGCCGAACTCCAGGTTGGCCCGCACCGACAGGTGGGCAAACAGGCTGGCCTCCTGGAACACATAGCCCAACGGCCGCTGGTGAGTCGGCAAGAAAATGCGGCGGGCGTCGTCCTGCCAACACTCGCCGTTGATATCCACCCGCCCCGCCGCCCGGGCCAGGCCGGCAACGCAGCGCAGCAGCGTGGTCTTGCCGGAGCCCGAGGGGCCGAACAGGGCCGTCACGCCTTTGGCCGGCAGCGTCAGGTCGGCATCAAGGACAAAGTCGGCCAGCGGCAGCCGGCATTGCAGGAAAAGCCCGCTCATTGCCCGGTCCCCAGGGTGTTGCGTGCGCCACCCAGCGTGTACAACGCCAGCAGCACGACAAAGGAAAAAGCCACCAACCCGGCCGCCAGCCCGTGGGCCTGGGCGTACTCGATGGCTTCGACGTGGTTGTAGATCTGCACCGACAGCACCTGGGTTTTGCCGGGAATGTTGCCGCCGATCATCAGCACCACCCCGAACTCCCCCACCGTATGGGCGAAACCGAGCACGGCGGCGGTGATGAAGCCCGGCCGGGCCAGCGGCAGGGCAACGTGGACAAAGCGCTCCCACGGGGAGGCCCGCAGCGTGGCCGCCACCTCCAGCGGACGCTCGCCCATGGCCATGAAGGCGTTCTGGATCGGCTGAACCACGAAGGGCAGCGAGTAGAACACCGAGGCCACCACCAGCCCGGCAAAGGTGAAGGGCAGCCGCCCCAGGCCCAGCGATTCGGTGAGCTGCCCCACCGGCCCCTGGGGGCCCATGACGATCAGCAGGTAGAAACCCAGCACCGTCGGCGGCAGCACAATCGGCAAGGCCACCACGGCACCGATCACGTTGCGCAGGCGCGAGCGGGTGCGGGCCAGCCACCAGGCGATCGGCGTGCCGACAATGAGCAGCAGCAGCGTGACCAGGCTGGCCAGCTTGAGGGTCAGCCAGACGGCAGACCAGTCGTCCGGTGTCAGTGCCATGCTCTCAGAGCTCGTAGCCGTAAGACTTGATGATGGCCCTGGCCTTGTCCGACTTGAGGAAGCCGGCCAGGGCTTCGACGGCCGCACTGCCCTTGCCCTTGGCAAGCACCACCGCATCCTGGCGGATCGGCGTGTAGTGCTTCGCGGGCACCAGCCAGTAAGAGCCGTCGATCAGCTTGCCGTCCTTGTGGATCTGGGAGAAGGCAATGAAGCCCAGCTCGGCATTGCCCGACACCACGAACTGCTGAGCCTGGGTGATGCTCTCGCCGATCACCAGCCGGGGCTGCAGCGCGTCAGCCAGGCCCAGCGCCTTGAGGGTCTCGGTGGCGGCAAAGCCATAAGGTGCCAGTTTGGGATTGGCGAGGGCCAGGTGCGCGAACTTGCCCGCCTTCAGCACCTCGCCCTTGTCGTCCACGAAGCCGGGCGTCGGCGACCACAGCACCAGTTTCCCCACCGCGTAAGTGAACTGGCTGCCGGGCACGCCGTCACCCTCCTTCACCAGCTTGGCCGGCGTCTCGTCGTCGGCCGCCAGCAGCAACTGGAAGGGCGCGCCGGATTTGATCTGGGCGTAGAACTTGCCGGTCGACCCGGACACCAACTGGGCCTTGTGACCGGTGGCCTTTTCGAACTCGACGGCGATCTTCTGCATCGGGGCGCTGAAGTTGGCGGCCACCGCAACGGAGACCTCCTCGGCGCGGGCACTCAGCGAAGCGCCGGCGAGCGCGACAAAAACGGCAAGTTTGCGAAAGGCGGCTTTCATGGTGGCTCTCCTTCAGGTTGGCATTCAGTCAAAGACGGCGAGGATCACGGCGGTGGCCTGGAACACCGCGCAGGCCGGCGTACCGATGGCGAGTGCCAGATTGCCGACACTGTCGTGGGTAACGACGGAAGTCACGTTACGCCCCCCCGGCAGGGTGATCGTCACCTCGGAACTCACCGGCCCCTCATGGATGCGGGTCACCTCGCCCCACAGATGATTGCGTGCCGAGGTACGCGCTGCCGGGTCGGTAATGATCAACACCGACGGCGCCTTGACGAAGGCATGCACCTCGGTGCCGATGGCCAGCTCCAGGGTTTCCGCGCTTTCCCGGGTAATCACCGCGACTACTTCGTTGGCGTCATCCAGGCGGATGCGCACCTCGAAACTCACCTCGCCCTCACGCAGGCCGCAGATCGATCCGACGAACTGGTTGCGCGCACTGGTGCGCATCGACATGCGACGCAGCAAGGTCTGAAACTGGCGCACGCTGGTCTCGCCGCCATCGCCGAGGCGCTTCGACAGGCGATCAATGGCGTCCTGATATTCCTGTTCGACTGCCCGGTACATGGCGATCACCCGCCGACCGTAGTCGGTGAGGCTCGTCCCGCCACCATGCTTGCCGCCCACCGAACGCTCCACGAGCGGTGCCTCGGCCAGGTTGTTCATCGCGTCCACAGCGTCCCATGCCGCCTTGTAGGAAAGGGGCACGGCCTTTGCGGCCTGGGAAATGGAGCCATAGCGGTCGATGGACTCAAGCAGGCGGATCCGGGTGTCGCCAAGAAAGGCACCGAACTCGGTATCGACTGTCAGCTTTCCGACAAGCTTGTGCTGGATCGGGCGTCGGGTTGTCATGAACACACCTATATATTGCGTTATACAACGAAGCGTAATGTACATCAGCAAATAGCGGGCCACCAATGCTGCACTGCGCTATGGTTGCGGGCACCCACTGCCCGTGCGTAAAGTGGGATCACCGACCCGCCAATGCCCCCCAGGAGAAATCAGCATGAAAATCAGCGCACGCAATGTATTCGATGGCACCGTTGAAGCCGTCAAGCCCGGCGCCATCAATTCCGAAGTGGACATAGCCCTGCCCGGCGGCATGAAGATCGTCGCCACCGTCACCAACGACAGCATCACCGAACTCGGACTGACCGCCGGCAAGGCCGTAAAGGCTCTGATCAAAGCGTCCTCCGTACTGGTTCTTGCCGACGGCAGCGGCGTCAAACTGTCCGCCCGCAACCGCCTGGAAGGCACCATTTCAGGGCTGATCGAGGGCCCGGTGAGCACCGAAGTGGCCATCACGCTCCCCAACGGCTACAAGGTTTACGCCACCATTACCCACGAAGCATCCGTCGCCCTGGGCCTCAAGCCCGGCTTGCCGGCCACTGCGGTGTTCAAGGCCCCATCGGTGATTCTCGGCGTCAGCGCCTAGACAAAACACAGAACACTGCAAGAGCAAAAAAGGGAGACCGCAGGGTCTCCTTTTTTGCAACACGGCAACTAACGCGGCCAAAACACGCCGTCGCTGAGAATCGCCTTTCTGGTTCGCTATTTGCTCTTCACTATCCAGACCCGCTTCCTGAGTGACACGCTCATTCCATGAGTGTCGGGTAGGACACACCCATCTGTAGGCATAGCAACACTCATGTCAGAAAGGAGACAGCTCATGTCACTTCTATCGCTATATAAAAACTTATATTTCGACATAGCCCCCGGCCATGCCCGCCGCCCCAAAGCGGCAATCCGCTGGAACGAGGACCTGCCGACAAAGTGGCAGGCGCAGATCGTCGCGCCCCTTTATTTTGATCACTACATTGAGTACGAGATCGCCGCCGAACGTATCATCGGCCGTGACGAGGACGATGCCGCCTGCTTCTGCACCTTCAGCTACGTACAGGCTGAAGCAGGTCCGGAGTACAGGACCTGGGCCGAAACCCTCAAGGCCTGGCGACTGCGGGACGGCCGCTGGCTGACCTACAGGGTGGTCGTTCGCAACGGCCAGCTCGCCCGGGGACGGGGTTTCTATACGCTGGGAAACAGCATGCCACGCTAAATAGACTCGCCCTATAAGAACAAGAAAATCATTCAACTGGATAAATCAAACCTGAAGCCCAATACTGCATCCAACAGACCACGCAGTTTTATTGCGGCATACCAACAGCAGGAGGAATCCATCATGCGCACCGGCCCCGGCCTTGTGCACAGCATTGGCCGGCAGGGTCTGTTTCTGCTCGGCGCGGTGAGCTTTGCGGTCGGCGCAGTGGGCCTGATTCTTCCGCTGCTGCCCACCACCATTTTCTGGATCTTCGCCGCCTGGGCGTGGAGCAAGAGTTGCCCGCGCCTGCAACACCGGCTCTACGCCGTGCCGGTGGCCGGCCACCACGTGCGGGCCTGGATCGAAGACGGCACCATCAGCCGGCGCGGCAAGCACTTCGCCCTCGGCGGCCTGGCCTTCGGTCTGGCCACCTGCGCCTGGGCGCTCTCCGCCTCGCCGGCAATCCTCGCTGTCGCCGGCCTGCCGCAAATCGTCGCCGGCATCTACATCGCCACGCGACCGGAAGCCTGATTTCTCGTCCGCCTGCCAAATTAACTCAGCACAAGCCCCGACAACCCCGTACAATCCACGCACCGTGCGCCTGCCAATCAGCGCACCGGCCCATCTTTCATCTCGTTTCGGCCGATCCTCCGTGATCGCGAAATCCTGTTGCGCCCGCCCCGATTGGTGTCGCTCCCCGTGAGCGAACAGGCCGTCGCAGGAGCAAAAATCCTAATGACTCAAGCCCAATCCGCCGCTCAGGCGCCGGTTGCCATCGGCTTTGCCGATCTTGCTCTTTCCGAGCCCATTCAGCGTGCCATTGCCGATACCGGCTACACCACGCCCACCCCGATCCAGGCCCAGGCAATCCCGCTGGTCCTCGCCGGCGGCGACCTGCTCGCAGCAGCGCAAACCGGCACAGGCAAGACCGCCGGCTTCACGCTGCCGATCCTGCACATCCTGTCCGAAGCGCACGCCCACAACATCAAGGCCGGCAAGCCCCGCTGCCTGATCCTCACCCCGACGCGCGAACTCGCCGCCCAGGTGGAAGAATCGGTGCAGACCTACGGCAAGCACCTGCCCCTGACCTCGATGGTCATGTTCGGTGGCGTCGCCATCAACCCGCAAATCGCCAAGCTCAAGAAGCGTGTGGACATCCTCGTGTCCACCCCGGGCCGCCTGCTCGATCACTGCAACCAGAAGACCGTCGATCTGTCCGGCGTGGAAATCCTGGTGCTCGACGAAGCCGACCGCATGCTCGACATGGGCTTCATTCGTGACATCAAGAAGATCCTCGCGATGCTGCCGAAGCAGCGCCAGAACCTGCTCTTCTCGGCAACCTTCTCGGACGAGATCAAGACCCTCGCCGACGGCCTGCTGCACAAGCCCGGCTTCGTCGAAGTAGCCCGCCGCAACACCGCCTCCGAACTGGTTACCCAGTCGGTGCACCTGTGCCCGCAGAAGGTGAAGCGCGAACTGCTGGCCTTCCTGATCAAAAAGCATCAGTGGTTCCAGGTGCTGGTGTTCACCCGCACCAAGCACGGCGCCAACAAGCTCTCCGAATACCTCGTCAAGCACGACATTCCGTCCGCCGCGATCCACGGCAACAAGAGCCAGGCCGCCCGTACCCGCGCCCTGTCCGATTTCAAGGACGCCAAGCTGCAGGTACTGGTCGCCACCGACATCGCCGCCCGTGGCCTCGACATCGACCAGCTGCCGCAGGTGGTCAACTTCGAGCTACCCAACGTTTCTGAAGACTACGTACACCGTATCGGCCGCACCGGCCGGGCCGGC
>NZ_SDKK01000012.1:107195-160068 GCF_008107625.1 Zoogloea oleivorans | reverse complement strand
GCCCGCCCAGGGCCATCAAAGCCCGGCCCAGGCACAACCCCGCACCCCGGCGCCGCGTGCCCCTCGCCAGGACGGCCCCGTGGATGACGACTTCGGCAACCGGGTCGATTACCAGTCCCGCGCCAAACCCGCCTACCGCGATCCGGAGGCGCCCCGTCAGGGCGGCCATCGTCACGGCAACGGCAACGGCAGCGGCTTCGACAAGCCCAACCGCGGCCCTGCTGCAGGCGCTCCCCAGGGTCCGCGTCAAGGCCAGGGCCCCCGTCAGGGCCAAGGTCAGGGTCAGGGCGGCCCACGTGGCGGCAACCCCAACCGGGGCACCCCGGCCGCACTGGACGAATCCAAGCGTTCCGCCGTCACCCTCACCGGCCGCAAGCCGGGCGACGTGAAGCCGGCTGCCCTGTTCAGCCCCCGTGGCGGTGGCAACGGCGGCAACCGCTAAAACAGACGCCGCAGCACCCGCAGCAAACGAAAACGCCCCGACCGGGGCGTTTCGCATTCCAACCAGCAACGAGGCGTCAAGGCATGCAGATCGAAGGCAGGCTCAAATCCTGGAACGATGAGCGTGGTTTCGGTTTCATCGAAACCCACCAGGGCGGGCAAGAGATCTTTGCCCACATCAAGGCCTTCCCGGCCGGCACAGGTCGGCCAGTGGTGGGCCAACTGGTGAGCTTCGAGGTGGAACTCAACGCCGACGGCAAGAAGCGAGCGAAGAAAATCCGCCCGATTGGTCCGGCACGAGCGATGAAGAAAGTGCCGGACTCACCGGCCCAGTGGGGCACCGCGAGCTATTTCACTCTGCCCGCCTTCTTCGTCCTCTATGCCGGCGTGTCCGTCGTGTGGCATGTTCCGCGCATGATCGCCGGCTGGTACCTGCTGGCCAGCCTGCTGTGCTATGCCGCCTACGCCATGGATAAGGCTGCGGCCCGGCAGGGCGCCTGGCGCACGCCCGAGGGCACTCTGCTCCTGCTGGGTCTGGCGGGGGGCTGGCCGGGAGCCATCGTGGCCCAGCAACGCCTGCGCCACAAATCGTCGAAAGCCTCCTTCCGCTCGGCCTTCTGGGCCAGCGTGGCGGCGAACGTCGCCGGCTTCGTACTGCTCAGCTCACCGCTCGCAGCAAGAGGACTGTTTTAAGACGGTGTCCGGCGACGGCGCAGCGCCACCACACCGGCCAGCGCAGCCCCTGCCAGAACAATGCTGGACGGTTCCGGCACCTGGCTGTAGGAGACGCTCATCGCAGCGATCTTGACGTAGTCCCTCTTCGTGTCGGAAACCCCGGCCGGCAGCGCCTGGACAATCGTGTTGAGGGCGCCAATCAGCCAGTAGCGTGCGCTGATGTTGAGATCATTGACTGCCAGCGGCACGTAGGTGGCTGTATTGGTCGACTGGGCGGCGGCACCACCAGCGGCGTTCAGGTAATTGGCCTGGGCGCCGCCCGTACCGCTCTTCACCATGCTCCAGCCGCTGGCCAGGAGGTTACTGTAGCCCTGGTTGGCCGACGTGAAGGTCGGCGTCCCGGTGCCCGTGTAGGCCAGCACCATGATGTCGGAATCGTTGTACCACCAGCCAACAGTCACGCTCTTCAGTTGCGCCGACTTGCCGGCGCCAAAATCGAAGAGCATCGAGTCGTTACGGGCGCTGTTGTCCATCGTGTGGCCAGGCGACGAGCTGTTCTGGATCGTGCCTTCGTTGCTGTCGCCGGCTGAACTCCCTGCATCCCGATTGGTGCTGCCGAGGCCACCACTGTAGACGCCCAGATAAGCACTCTCGATGTAGGCGTTCAGGCTCGCCCCGTTGTTTTTGGTATTGGACCAGGCCGACACGGCCACATTGCCATCTCCACTGGAAGCCGAGTAACTGCGGGTGTTGCCGAAGGCATTGGCGCCTGTTTCGGCGCCTGCCCCGGTAAAGTTCCATGAGGATGCCGCATGGGCTGCACTGGCACCAAAAAGGGCCACGAGCAGCATGGCAAGGGATCGGGAGTGGTGGATTTTCATTTTGGGGTCATGCCTTGTATGTTCGTTGGGGGCCTGGCGACGGGGCCTTCTCTTGCTTCTCATACGCCGAGCTCCCGGCGCAGCGCCTGCGCGTCGGCTTCACTTTCAAACTCGCCCGTCCCCTTGAGGGCACCAGCCAGCTCGCTACGGGCTTCGTCCTTCTTGCCGCTGCGATGGAGCACCCACGCCAGGTGGTAGCGGATGTCGCGGGAATCAGGCGCCCGCACACGAGCCTCGCGCAAGGTTGTCAGGGCGATATCCAGAGCACCGCTGCAGGCCCGCGTCCAGCCAAGGGTATCGAGGGCGTTGGCATCTTCCGGGGCCAGCCGGGCAGCCCGTTCGGCCATCGCGAGGGCGCCACTGTCGTTCTGGCGCAGCAGCACCTGGGCGAGGTTGTTGGCCGCCGCGCCGTTTTGCGGTTCGCGGGCCAGCAGGGCCTCGTAGGCACTGCGCGCGGCGGGAAGACGACCAAGGCGCAGATGGCCTTCGGCCAGCGCCGCCTGCACCAGCACATCGCCCGGGTGGGCGCGCAGCCAGCTTTCCAGCATGGCCATGCTCTTGTCTCCTTCGCCGGCGCGGAAGGCGGCACTGAAACCGAGCAGTGCCAAACGGGCAGAAGGCGCCTTGTCGAAGGCCGCCCGGTACGCCTGGGCGGCCTCCCGCGGCAGTTGCCGGGCCAGTGCAATATCGCCAGCCAGACGCAGGGCCTCAGCACCTTTACGCGTGCGTGCGGCAAGGGCCCGTTGCAGGCTGTCGGCCCGCGGCAGATTTCCGGCCAGCACTTCGGCCTCGACCTGCAGGATCAGCGCCGGAAGAAGACCGGGCTTCGCAGCGAGAGCTTTTTCGGCATTCACCCCGGCATCGTTGGCGGCCCCGGCAGCCAGTTGCAGTTGGCCAATGGCGACCAGCCGCTCGGCGTCGCTGCCAGCCAGGCGACCGAGGGTGGCAAAAGCTGCCCGGGCGCCGGAGCGCTCGCCCACCGCCAGATGAGCGCGGCCAAGGGCTTCCAGCACAGCCGGATCCTCCGGGCGGTCCACCACCAGTCGCCTGGCCAGCGCCAGCGCAGCGGCGGGCTTGTTGAGTCGTTGCTGCAAGGCCAGCAGTTCGAGGCCGGCAGGCATGTCCCTGGCATCCAGGGCACGGGCCTTTTCGAGCAGGGTCAGAGCTTCGCCGTCACGACCGGCGCGAACCTCCACCCGCGCCAGTTCGGTCAGCGCCTGCACGTTGCGAGGGTTCTGCCCGAGCAGCGCGACAAGGCGCTGACGGGCCGCATCGAGCTGACCATCGGCGACATCGAGACGGGCCAGATTGAGCTGGGCCGGGGCGAATGCGGCGTTCAGGGCCACCGCCCGGGCATAGGCGACGCGGGCTTCGACGGGCTGCCGACTGGCCGCCTTCACCGCGCCGAGCAGGTTGTGGGCAAGCGCTTCGCCGGGGAGGCGGCGCACCAGCGCATCGGCGATCTGCTGGGCATTGCGGGTGTCGCCGCGACGCAGGTAGAGGGTCGCCAGGGCCGAGGCCACGTTGAGCTGGCCGGGTTCCTTGTCGAAGGCACGACGCAGGGCCGCCAGACCCAGATCGCCCTGCTGGTTGCCGATGTGGGCAAAGCCCATCTGCGCGGTGATGCCCGGATTGGCGCCGGTGGCGCGGGCCGCCGCATCGAGTGCCTCGGCAGCCTCACGGAAGCGGCGCTGCTGCATCTTCAGCGCGGCCAGCGTGGTGAGCACCTGCGGGTCGGCATCGCCGGAACGCAGCAAGGGATCAAGCAGGTCGGCGACGCGGGCCGTGTCACCGCTGGCCAGGTAGATGTTGGCCAGCAACTTGCGGCCAGCCGGGTCGCCGGGCATGCGCAGCACGTAGAGTTCAAGCAGCGAACGGGCCCGTTCGGCGCGGCCGGTGGCGTAGCTGGCCAGGCCGCCAAGCATCAGCAGCGGCGGCTGACGGGCGATGAAGGCTTCAGGCAGCTCGTCCACCAGGCGGGTCACGGCCTCCAGTTCGACACGCGACGCCTTGGTGTCGCCGCGGGCGGCAAAGACCAGACTCTTCAGGTAAGCCACGCGCGGCTCCCGCTGGGTCAGGGCGGCCGCCCGCTGCAAGTCGGGCATGGCCTCTTCGGGGCGCTTCAGGTCGATGAGCAGGGAGGCCCTCGCGACCATCGTATCCACCAGACGGGGATCGGCCTGCAGGGCTTTGGCGAAATACGTCATGGCGCCTGCCCCGTCGCCACCGGACTGCAGCATGGCACCCTTCAGGTGCAGGAGCTGCGGGTCGAGGGGCGCCAGGCCGAGGGCCGTGGCGAGCGCCTTGCCGGCCCGGGCGTTGTCGCGGGAGCGCAGGGACAAATCGATCTCGGCACGCAGCGGGGCGAGCGAGCGGGAATCGGCCTCCCGGGCGGCGTCCACCGCGCGGAAGGCGGCCTTCATGTCGCCCTGGTCGGCGTAGGCGGTAGCGCGCAGGGCCAGCACTTCGGCACGCACGGCGGGCGCCAGGCCGTCCGGCCTGATTCGCGCCAGCAGCTTCTCGCTGTTACCGAACATCATCAGGGCCATGCCGTAGGGCTGGGCCACATCGGCAAGGCTGGCCCCCTGCTGCAGGGCGATTTCGAATTCGGCTTCGGCGGCGGCGGCCTGACCATCCTTCAACAAGGCCTTGCCGAGGAGTAGATGGGCGGCCAGCAGGCCTGCATCCTTCTGGATCGCATTGCGTGCCTGAATGATTGTGCCGGCCACATCGTTGCGTGCAAAACGACCGCGGGCATCCTCGAAAAAGCCGGCTGCCTGCTCGCTACCGCTGGCGGCGTAAGCGCCCTGCACAGACAGGGCGGCGCACAACAGCAAGCCGAGGGCAGCACATTTTGCGGGGCGGGATGAGACAGGGCGCAGCTGATTCCACATGGGCGTGTTGAGTCCGGAAGCAGGAGGTTTTCTATGTCTTTAGTTATAAAACCAAAGCCCGCAGACATTCGTGACATAACTCGCACCCACATCAGCCGCCAGCGGCAGGATTTCACGCTTGGACACAATCAAGACACCACACACCCCCGGCTTGAAGGCCGGGCTTCCGGCCCCATATAGGAATAATTCGTCCTTTCACCCCCGGAGTCATGGAAAAGAAAACGCAATTCAGCCTGTGGTACCTCGTCTTCGCGCTGTTTGCGATCTTCACGCTGCATGACCTGTGGGTGCAGATGCGCACCGTCGAACCGCTGCCCTACAGCGAGTTCCAGCGCATGGTGAAGGCCGGCGAGATCAGTGAGATCTCCATCACCGACAACACCATCCAGGGCAGCCTCAAGAAGCCCCTTGAGGACGGCCGTCAGAAGTTCGTCACCACCCGTGTCGATCCGTCCCTGGCCAAAGATCTGTCCCAGTACGACGTCAAGTTCACCGGCGTGGTCGAAAACACCTTCCTCAAGGATCTCCTCGGCTGGGTGCTGCCGGCGGTGATCTTTGTCGGCATCTGGTTCTTCGCCATGAAGAAGTTCGGCGGCAAGCAGGGCATGGGCGGCGGCTTCATGAACATCGGCAAGAGCAAGGCCAAGGTCTACGTGGAAGCCAACACCGGCGTCACCTTTGACGACGTGGCCGGCGTGGACGAGGCCAAGGATGAACTCAAGGAGGTGGTCGCCTTCCTGAAGGACCCGAAGACGTCCGGCCGCCTCGGTGGACGGCTGCCCAAGGGCGTACTGCTGGTTGGCCCGCCGGGCACCGGCAAGACGCTTCTCGCCAAGGCCGTGGCCGGTGAGGCAGGCGTGCCCTTCTTCTCCATCTCGGGCTCCGAGTTCGTCGAGATGTTCGTCGGCGTCGGTGCGGCACGCGTGCGCGATCTCTTCGAGCAAGCCCGCGCCAAGGCCCCGGCGATCATCTTCATCGACGAACTCGATGCCGTGGGCCGGGCCCGCGGCGCCTTCGGCGGCATGGGCGGCCATGAAGAGAAGGAACAGACCCTCAACCAGCTGCTGGTCGAACTGGACGGCTTCGATTCGTCGTCCGGCCTGGTGCTGCTGGCCGCTACCAACCGGCCGGAAGTGCTCGACCCGGCCCTGCTGCGCGCCGGCCGCTTCGACCGCCAGGTGCTCGTCGACCGCCCCGACAAGAAGGGCCGCATCGCGATTCTCGAGGTGCACATGAAGAAGATCACCCTCTCCGCCGACACTGACGCCGAGAAGGTGGCTGCCCTCACCCCGGGCTTCTCTGGCGCGGATCTGGCCAACCTGTGCAACGAAGCGGCGCTCGTAGCCACCCGCCGCGACGGCGAATCAGTCACCGTGAATGACTTCACCGTGGCGGTAGAGCGCATCATCGCCGGCCTCGAGAAGAAGAACCGCGTCCTCAACGAGCACGAACGTACCGTCGTGGCCTACCACGAGATGGGCCACGCCCTGGTGGCGATGGGCCTGCCCGGCACCGATCCGGTGCACAAAATCAGCATCATTCCGCGGGGCGTCGGCGCGCTGGGCTACACCATCCAGCGCCCCACTGAAGACCGCTTCCTGATGACCCGCGCCGAACTGGAAAACAAGATGGCCGTGCTGCTGGGTGGCCGCGCCGCCGAACTGCTGATATTCGGCGAAGTCTCCACCGGCGCCGCCGACGACCTGCAGAAGGTCACCTCGATTGCCCGTTCCATCGTGATGCGCTTCGGCATGCACGAAAAGCTCGGCAACGTGGCCTACGAGAGTGACAAGACCAACTTTCTCGGCCAGAACGCCAGCCCGACACAGGAGCGCAACTACTCCGAAGAAACCGCCCGGGAGATCGACTGCGCCGTACGCCAGATCGTCGCCCATGCCTTCGCATGCAGCTCGGCCATTCTCGACGACCGGCGGGAGATCCTCGAAGAAACGGCACGCGATCTGCTGGCCCGCGAAACGCTCGACGAGGCCGACCTGAAAGCCATCCACGCCCGGGTGACAAACACCTAGCCGGAGCCCAGCCGCAAAGCAGGCACGCTGCCGCCACCCGGCAGCAGCTACAATCTCCTTCAGTGCACTGCAAGCCGCGCCCAGCCCCGGCCCCACTCTGGAGGAGTTGCCCATGTCCTGTACCCGCAAGCCCGCCCTCATTGCCCTCGCAATGGCCGCCCTGTTCACCCAATCCGTCTTCGCCCAGGAGTCCCCGACCCTGAAGAAGATCAAGGACAGCGGCACCATCGCCCTCGGCCACCGGGAATCGTCGATCCCCTTCTCCTACTACGACGACAAGCAGCAGGTCGTCGGCTACAGCCAGGAGCTGATGCTCAAGGTCGTCGACGCCGTCAAGGCCGAGCTCAAGCTGCCCGCCCTCGCCGTCAAGCTCACCCCGGTCACCTCGCAGAACCGCATCCCGCTGGTGCAGAACGGCACCGTCGACATCGAGTGCGGCTCCACCACCAACAATGCCGAACGGGGCCGCCAGGTCGCCTTCTCCAACACCATCTTCATCATCGGCACGCGCCTGATGACCAAGAAGGAGTCCGGCATCAAGGACTTCCCCGATCTGGCCGGCAAGAACGTGGTGACCACCGCCGGCACCACCTCCGAGCGCCTCATCCGCAAGATGAACGAGGACAAGAAGCTCGCCATGAACATCATCAGCGCCAAGGACCACGGCGAGTCCTTCCTCACGCTGGAGACCGGCCGTGCCGTCGCCTTCATGATGGACGACGCCCTGCTCTACGGCGAACTGGCCAAGGCCAAGCGCCCTGCCGACTGGGCCGTGGTCGGCACCCCGCAGAGCTTCGAAGCCTACGGCTGCATGATGCGAAAGGACGATCCGGGCTTCAAGAAGGTCGTCGACACCGCCCTGGCCAAGGCCATGACCTCCGGCGAAGCCGAGGCCATCTACAAGAAATGGTTCACCCAGCCCATCCCCCCCAAGGGCCTGAACCTCAACTTCCCGATCTCCGACGCCATGCTCAAGCTGTACAAGGCGCCCAACGACAAGGCCTTCGAGTAAACCGGGGCAAACGGCATGAGCTACCAGTGGAACTGGAGCATCTTCAGCAGCCCGGTGCCGACCGGAGAAACCACCTACCTCGGATGGATGCTCTCCGGTCTGCAAACCACGGTCACCCTGTCCCTGTGCGCCTGGGTCATGGCCCTGGCGCTGGGCAGCCTGATGGGCGTGCTGCGCACCGTGCCCAACAAGTGGCTGTCGGGGCTGGCTGCGGCCTACGTGGAAGTATTCCGCAACATTCCGCTGCTGGTGCAACTGTTCATCTGGTATTTCGTCCTGCCCGAACTGCTGCCCTTCGGGCTCGGCGATGCCTTCAAGCAGCAGCTCAACCCGCTCACCCAGCAGTTCCTGTCAGCCATGGTGTGCCTGGGTTTCTTCACCAGCGCGCGGGTCTGTGAACAGGTGCGTGCCGGCATCAACTCGCTGCCGCGCGGCCAGAAGAACGCCGGCCTGGCGCTGGGCTTCACACTGCCGCAAACCTACCGCCACGTGCTCTTGCCGATGGCCTTCCGGCTGGTCGTGCCGCCGCTCACTTCCGAGTTTCTCAACATTTTCAAGAACTCTGCCGTGTGCTCGACCATCGGCCTGCTCGAACTCGCTGCGCAAGGGCGTCAACTGGTGGATTACACCGCCCAGCCCTACGAATCCTTCATCGCCGTGACCCTGCTCTACGTGCTCATCAACGTGGTGGTCATGAGCCTGATGCGCGTAGTCGAGACGAAGACCCGCGTACCAGGCTACATGGGTAGCAAGTGAGGAAGCTGCGATGAACTACGACTTCGACTGGTCCTCCATCCCCGGCGCCCTGCCCTTCCTGTGGGACGGCATGAAGATCTCCCTCGAGATCACCGTCACCGCGGTCATCTTCGGCATCGTGTGGGGCACCTTGCTGGCCATGCTGCGTCTGTCGCCGGTCAAACCGCTGGCGTGGTTCGCGGCCGGCTACGTCAACCTCTTCCGCTCGATCCCGCTGGTGATGGTGCTGCTGTGGTTCTTCCTCATCGTGCCGCAACTGCTGCGCAGCTTCTTCAACCTCGACCCGAATACCGACGTCCGCCTCACCTCGGCGATGATCGGCTTCGCCCTCTTCGAGTCGGCCTACTACTCGGAAATCATCCGCGCCGGCATCCAGAGCGTGCCCAAGGGCCAAGTGGCTGCCGCCTCGGCACTGGGCATGAGCTACAGCCAGGCGATGCGTCTGGTGGTCTTGCCGCAAGCCTTCCGCAACATGGTTCCGCTGCTGCTCACCCAGGCCATCGTGCTCTTCCAGGACACCTCGCTGGTCTACATGTCGGCGCTGGCCGACTTCTTCGGCGCGGCCTACAAGGTCGGCGACCGGGATGGCCGGCTGGTGGAGCTGCTGCTCTTTGCGGGGGCGGTATATTTCGTGTTGTGCTTCACCCTGTCGCAGGTGGTGCGGCGACTGCAGAAGCGGATGGCGACGGTTTAAGTCCGCGTTCGAGGTAAATACAGATGATCACGATCGACAAGGTTTCCAAGCACTACGGCAGCTTCCAGGTCCTCACCGACTGCAGCACCAAGGTCGCCAAGGGCGAGGTGGTGGTGGTCTGCGGCCCGTCTGGCAGCGGCAAGTCCACCCTCATCAAGTGCGTCAATGGCCTCGAGCCTTTCCAGGCTGGCGCAATCACCGTGGATGGCATCTCGGTGGGCGACCCGAAGACCAATCTCTCCAAGCTGCGCAGCCGGGTCGGCATGGTGTTCCAGCACTTCGAGCTGTTCCCGCACATGAGCATCACCGACAACCTCTCGATTGCCCAGGAGAAGGTCCTCGGCCGCTCGAAGGACGAAGCGCGCGCCAAGGGCCTCAAGCTGCTCGAACGGGTCGGCCTAAAAGCCCATGCCGAGAAATTCCCCGGCCAGCTCTCCGGCGGCCAGCAGCAACGCGTGGCGATCGCCCGCGCGCTGTGCATGGACCCGATCTGCATGCTGTTCGACGAGCCGACCTCGGCCCTCGACCCGGAGATGATCAACGAGGTACTCGACGTGATGGTCGAGCTGGCCCAGGAAGGCATGACCATGATGTGCGTCACCCACGAGATGGGCTTTGCGCGCAAGGTCGCCAACCGGGTGATCTTCATGGACAAGGGCCTGATCGTCGAGGACGACAGCAAGGACGCCTTCTTCGGCGCCCCGCATTCCGAGCGCGCACGGCAGTTCCTGGCCAAAATCCTGCAGCACTGACACTCCTGTGGGTCGGACTTCAGTCCGACTTCACCCGCTCAGCCCGCGTTGTCGGACTGAAGTCCGACCCACAGAGGCAATCCGATAGTGCCCGTTCTGCGTGCGTTGTCGGACTGAAGTCCGACCCACGGAACCTTGCCATGTCACGCCACATCCATCTTCTCGCGACTGGCGGCACCATCGCCGGAGAGGCCGATCCCGCCGGTGACGGCAGCCGCTACACAGCCGGTGTGCGCTCGGTGAACACCCTCCTCGCCACCGTGCCCGATCTGGCAGCGGCCGCGGAGATTTCCGCAGAGCAAATCCTCTCTCTGGACAGCAAGGACATCACCCCGACCGACTGGCTGCAGATCCTCGCCGCGGCCCGCCATGCGCTGGCTGATCCGGCCATCGACGGCCTGGTGATCCTTCACGGTACCGACACCATGGAAGAGACGGCGTATTTCCTGCACCTGAGCCTCCCGCCCGGAAAACCGGTGGTCCTCACCGGTGCCATGCGTCCGGCCGACCACCCGCAGGCCGACGGCCCCGCCAACCTGCGCGCCAGCGTGCAGTTGGCGGCGGACGACACGGCATGGAACAAGGGGGTGCTGATAGTGATGAACGGAACGGTGCACGCGGCACGCTGGCTAGGAAAGGCACGCACAACCGGGCTAGACGCCTTCAATTCCCCCCGACCGTGGGCAGAAGCCCGGCCCGATGGCCGCTTCGCCCGTTGTGAGCCATCGACCCTGCCGCGGGTGGACATCCTTGCGGGCTATGCCGGAGCACCCGCGGACCTGATCGACGCCTGCGTCACGGCCGGCTCCCGCGGCCTGGTGCTGGCCCTCACCGGGCATGGCAGCATACCCGCCGCCTGGCTGCCGGCCTTGCGCCGGGCAAGAGACAAAGGCGTCGCCATCCTGCGCGCCAGCCGCTGCGTCGGCCCGGTGATCCGCAACGCCAATGCGGATGACGACGACGAAGGCTGGCTGACCGCAGGTGACCTGCCGCCGCCCAAAGCGCGCATCGCCCTGATGCTGGCCCTTGCCACCGGCAAGCCCGGTGACTGGATGAACGATCTGTAGTGGAATGCCGGCCGGACGCCAGTCCGACGCAAGCTCAGCCCTTCTTGCCCGCAAACGCCACACGCGCCTCTTCCAGAATCTGCGCCAACTCTTCCCGCGCTTCCAGCGAAGACTGGATCAGTTTGCTTTCATCGTGGGAAATCGCCTGCTGACGGGCCAGCACCGCCGCATCGTGGCGGGCAAAGCGATTGACCATCTGTTCGGCCAGGGCTGGCGGCTCGTGGAGGAGCTCCAGCGTCCACTTGGCCATTTCCAGGCTGGACGGCAGGGTTTCGCGAATCTGCCGCTCGATCCCCAGATCCATCAGGCGACTGGCGTGAAAGCGGTTGCGCGCCCGCGCCACGATCTGCACATGCGGGAAGTGCCTGCGCACCAATTCGGCGGTACGCAGGGAGGCTTCCACATCATCGATGGCCAGCACGAAAACCTTGGCCTGACCCAACTGGGCCGCATGCAGCAAGTCCAGGTGTGCGGCGTCCCCGTAGAACACCTTCAGACCGAAGCGGCGCATCGTATCCACCTGTCCGGCGTCCGCATCCAGCGCCGTGAAACTGACGCCCCGCGCCAGTAGCAGGCGCCCAATGATCTGACCAACGCGACCGAAGCCGGCAATCACCACTTCGCTCGACTCGTCTGGCATGTCATCGAAAGCCCGACTCGGCTGCCTGCTCTTTTCTGCCCGGGCGAGCCGGTCGCCGATCAGCAGAAGCAGCGGCGAAGCCGCCATGGACAGTGCCACCACCAAGGTCAGCTTGTCGGCCTGCACTTCACCCAGCACCCGAAAGGACTGGGCCGCATCGAACAGCACGAAGGCAAACTCGCCTCCCTGGGCCAGCGCCAGGGCCAGCATCCGCGCCTCTCCGGCAGCGCCGCCGACCAGCCGGCGCAACACGTAGAGCACCACCACCTTGACGAGGATCAGGCCGGCAGTAAGACCGAGAATCTGCATCGGAAACTTCACCAACAGCCCCAGGTTGGTGGACATCCCCACGGCCATGAAGAACAGACCGAGGAGCAGCCCCTGAAAAGGCGCAATGGAAGCCTCAAGCTCATGCCGAAATTCCGAATCAGCCAGCAAGACCCCCGCCACGAAGGCACCGAGGGACATGGACAGACCGCCGGCCTGCATCATCAGCGCCAACCCCAGTACGGTCACCAGGGCCGCAGCGGTAAACATCTCCCGGCTGTTAACCCGCGCCACATGGCGGAACAGGGTATCCAGCAAGGGCCGACCCACAACCGCCACCACGAGGAGCAATCCGAGCCCCACCGCCGGGTGGGTCAGCGCCGTGGACTTGCCGGTACCGAAGAGGGGGATCAGGGCCAGCAGTGGTATCACTGACAGGTCCTGAAACAGCAGGATGGCAAAGGCTTCACGGCCATGGCGGGTAGACAACTCCCGTCGCTCGGCGAGAGTTGGCAGCACGAAGGCGGTGGATGACAGGGCCAGGATGATCCCCACCACGCCGGCTGCCGGCCAGGACAAACCCAGCAGATAGCGCCCGGCCACCGCCAAGGCGGCCGCCACGCCAAACAACTGCAGAGCCCCCAGCCCGAACACCGGGCGACGCAGGGCCCACAGACGCGACGGCTTGAGTTCCAGGCCGATCACGAACAGCAGCAAAACCACCCCAAGCTCCGCGGTATGAAGCAGGTTGTCCGGATCCCGTACCAGCTTGATGCCAAACGGTCCGATCAACATCCCCACCGCCAGATAGCCCAGCACCGTCCCAAGCCCCGCTCTCTTGAAAAGGGGGACGAACAGAACGGACGCCAGCAACAACGCGGCAAAGGTGGTCAGGGATTGCATTGCATGGGGATGAACGGCGAAACAGCCTGCAAGTCTCTCACAATCCACCGCCCCAATCTGCCGCAGTAGGATCTGGAAACAATACGCTTGCCAGGCTCAGCGCCTCCGAACGCGCCAGAAATTGTCGGAAACATTTACATACGGCACATCCCCGCCGCCATGAGACACATCACCCCCAAGTCGAAACGCGCACCAAATCTACACATACGACAAATACATCAACTTTGGCACGAGCTATGCGTTAACTTTTAGCGCAGCGCTAGAAAATAACACTTATCTCAATTTGGATATGGAGGGACAGTTCGTGAAAAACTTAAAAATCAAAACATTGACGGCACTGGCGATCACATCTGCATGCGCCATGCTGTCCACTCAGGCCACTGCGGCCCCCGTACTTCTTCCTACCGCCAACTGCAACGGCACACCAACGGGAAACTGCCTCCAGGCCAATGACTTCAACGTATTCTCCCTGGCACTGCTGGACCTGCAAAACCCCAATGGCGGCTACAACGTAAGTGCCAGCCCTGGGCAAATCGCCCCTTACACGATCATCGGCCAGAACAACGGCCAGGAAGGTGCCGGGAATCTGGCGGGATTTGTAGATGGCACCTACAACACGCCGTCGCCGAACTCTGACGTTAGCGGCACATTTTCCACGGTAACCACCAACCCTGGCGGTGTCGCGGACCCGAAGGTTGCTGGCGGCCCCGGCTCCGGAGCCGGCGAGTTTACGGGTGACGTGGAAGACAGCTGGGACGCCCGGGTAAACACCATCACGCAACTGACCAACGGTACGCCGGTAGTCTTCTTCTTCTCGTTCAACGAGACAGGCAGCAACAGCGGGCTGCTCGACACCGACCTGCTGATCTGGGGCAAGGTCACGCTGGTCAACGACACCACGAACGACACCCAGACCTTCTACCTCGGTGGCGAACCCGCACCAGGAACCACGCCGCTGGACTCCGCCCTCCCCCCCCCGACCGGCCCCGATACGGACTTCACCAACGCGTTGACTTATGACTACGGCCCCTGGATCTACGTGCACGCCGGCATCTGTGTAAACAACAACAACCAGTTCGTCGGTTTCCCGGACAACACGGGCACCTGCACAATCGGTCAGAGCAGCTACGTGCAAACCAACCTGGGCAACGACACCGCAGCCTTCATGATCAACAGCCCTGCTCTGGACGCAGCCCTGCTCTCCGGTGATTACGACACCATGCAGGTCACCTGGGAAATGGCCTATATCAATGGTGGTGGTGAAAGCGCCTGGATCGCCCCGGTAACAACCCAGAACCAGACCCCCGAGCCCGGTCTGCTGGCCCTGACCTCGCTGGGCCTCAGCGCCCTGGCCTGGAATGCTCGCCGGGCCAGGCGGACTTCATGACACCAGTCTCCCTGTGAAGTGAAGAGCCCGGGCAATCCGGGCTCTTCTTCGTCAACGCTTTCGATGCGGCTCCCGTGACGTCTATAGCCCCGGATCCTCACCGCCCCCCGCGAGGGCGACATCTACCACATGCCGGCTCAGATGCGGGGCAAAGCACTCAATGAAAGCATACACGTAGCCGCGCAGCCAGGCGTTGCGGCGCAAACCGATGCGCGTCGTGCTGGACGCGAAAAGATGCGAGGCATCGACCATGCCCAAATTCTTGTCCACCACCGGATCGAACGCCATCTTGGCCACGATGCCCACCCCCAGCCCCATCGCGACATAAGTCTTGATCACGTCCGAGTCGATGGCGGTGAGCACCACGTTGGGCTTCAGGCCGCGTCCCATGAAGGCCTCGTTGATCTTGTTGCGGCCGGTGAAGGCAAAATCGTAGGTGACCAGCGGATAGCTGGCGATGGCATCGAGGGTCAGCGGCTTCGTCTCCAGGATCGGATGCCGCAACGGCGCAATCACACAGCGGTTCCACTGGTAGCAAGGCAGCATCACGATGTCCTCGTGCTCGGCGATGGCCTCGGTGGCGATGGCGATGTCGGCCACACCCGACAGCACGTACTCGCACACTTGCCTGGGATTGCCCTGATGGAAGGACAAGCGGACGTGCGGATAACGCGCCATGAAAGCCTGCACGACCGGCGGCAGGGCATAACGGGCCTGAGTATGTGTAAAGGCAATCGACAAACTGCCGGTCGCCTCGTTGCTGAATTCAGCGCCGACCTCGCGCAGGTTGTCGACTTCCTGCAAAATGCGCGCCGCGATGGCGAGAACCTGCTTGCCCGGCTCCGTGACTTCCACCAGACGCTTGCCGTGGCGCACGAAAATCTCGACGCCCAGCTCCTCCTCCAGCAAGCGAACCTGCTTGGAGACGCCCGGCTGGGATGTAAACAAGGCCTCGGCCGCTTCCGACACGTTCAGTCGATGACGGGCGACCTCAAATACATACCGCAGCTGCTGGATGTTCAATCCTTGCTCCCTTGTGAGAATTGCGAGCCAGAAAACGCGGCTTTATAACTTTATATTCTATCAGTTTAACCAAAAACATCTTCTTGGCTCTAACCAGACCCTTTACGATGCAGTGCACAAGTAAATTGGTCTCATCATGAGTATTGCTTACACAATTGCCGGCTTCGCCGTAGGAGCCATTGTCGGTCTGACCGGCGTGGGTGGAGGCTCGCTGATGACGCCCCTGCTGGTCCTGCTGTTCGGCATCAATCCGTCCGTCGCGGTCGGTACCGACCTGCTCTACGCCGCGATCACCAAAGCGGGCGGCACGGTGGCCCACGGCATGAAGGGCACGGTAGACTGGGCGATTACGCGTCGCCTTGCCATGGGCAGCATTCCTGCAGCGGCACTCACACTGCTGCTGGTGAGTCTTTTCGCCCCTGGCGGCATCGAAGGTGCGGCCAGCATGATCAAGTTTTCCCTTGGCATCGCGTTGCTGCTGACCGCCGTGGCGATCATCTTTCGCAAGCAGATCCAGGACTATGCGCTGCGCCACAGCAGCGGCGTGGAAAACCCGCGACGCACCACCGTGCTGACCATCCTGACCGGCGCCGTGCTGGGCGTACTGGTTTCGATTTCGTCGGTAGGAGCCGGCGCCCTCGGCGTCAGCGCCCTGTTCTTTTTGTACCCCCGCCTGCCGACACTGCGTATCGTCGGCAGCGACATCGCCCACGCGGTGCCCCTTACGCTGGTTGCCGGCATCGGCCACTGGTTCCTGGGCAGCGTGGACTGGTCGCTTCTGGGCAGTCTGCTGATCGGCTCCCTCCCCGGCATCTGGCTCGGGAGCCACATTTCCACCCGTGTCCCCGACCGGGTTCTGCGTCCGATTCTGGCAACCATGCTGGTCTTGGTGGGCAGCAAGTTGATTGCGGCCTGACCGGGCCTACGAACAAACCAGGAAAAAGAAATGTACCGTTACGACCCCTACGACCAGAAGATCGTCGACGAACGCGTGGCCCAGTTCCGCGATCAGACCCGCCGTTATCTGGCAGGTGAGCTGACCGACGAAGAGTTCCGTCCCCTGCGCCTGCAAAACGGCCTGTACATCCAGCGCCATGCGCCGATGCTGCGGGTCGCCGTACCTTATGGCCTGCTGTCGTCCACGCAGGTGCGCAAGATGGCCCACATCGCCCGCACCTACGACAAGGGCTATGCCCACATCACCACCCGCCAGAACGTGCAGTTCAACTGGCCCGAGCTGAAGCTCGTACCCGAGATCCTCGCCGAACTCGCCACGGTTGAAATGCACGCGATCCAGACCTCCGGCGCGTGCATCCGCAACATCACCTCCGACCCCTTCGCGGGCGTCGCCGGTGACGAGCAGATCGACCCGCGTCCGTGGGGCGAGATCCTGCGCCAGTGGAGCACCTTCCACCCGGAATTTGCCTTCCTGCCGCGCAAGTTCAAGATCGCCATTAACGGCGCCAAGGAAGACCGCGCGGTCATCCAGTGCCACGACATCGGCCTCGAACTGAAGCGCGATGCAGCCGGTGAAATCGGCTTCCGCGTGCTGGTCGGCGGCGGTATGGGCCGCACCCCGGTGATCGGCGCCGAGATCAGCGCCTTCGTGCCGTGGCAGCACATCATCACCTACTGCGAAGCCATCCTGCGTGTTTACAACCGCCATGGCCGTCGCGACAACCTCTACAAGGCGCGCATCAAGATCCTCGTCAAGGCCCTCGGCATCGACGAATTCCGGCGCCAAGTGGAAGAGGAATGGGTCTTCGGCAAAAACGGGCCGAACACCCTCACCGAAGCTGAAGTCGCCCGCGTCGCCGGCCACTTCACCACGCCCGCCTACGAAACCCTGCCGGCCGACGACGCCGGCTACCTCAGCCAGCATGCCGCCAACCCGGCCTTCGCTGCCTGGACGCGCCGCAACGTACTGGCCCACAAGGTGCCCGGCTACGCAGTGGTCGTGGTGTCCCTCAAGGATCCGTCCCGCGCCCCCGGTGACGTCACCGACGCGCAGCTCGACCTGGTTGCCGACTGGGCCGACGCCTACAGCTTCGGTGAAATCCGCGCCACCCACGAACAAAACCTGGTCCTCGCCGACGTCAAGCAGTCCGAGCTCTTCGCCCTGTGGGAAAAAGCCCGTGCTGCCAATCTGGCAACGCCGACCTTCGGCCTCCTGACCGACATGATCTGCTGCCCTGGCGGCGATTTTTGCTCGCTGGCCAATGCCAAGTCGATCCCCATCGCCAACGCCATCCAGGCCCGCTTCGACGACCTCGATTACCTCTACGACATCGGCGACATCGAACTCAATATCTCCGGCTGCATGAACTCCTGCGGCCACCACCACGTGGGCCACATCGGCGTCCTCGGCGTCGATAAGAACGGCGAAGAGTGGTACCAGGTCAGCCTTGGCGGCAGCCAGGGCAACCACACCAGCATCGGCAAGGTCATCGGTCGCTCTTTTGCCGCCGCCGAAATGCCCGATGTGGTCTCGAAGATCATCAATGTCTACCTGGCCCAACGCCAGGACGGTGAGCGCTTCATCGAAACCGTCCGCCGCACCGGCCTCGACCCCTTCAAGCTTGGCGTGTATGGCGAAGCCGCCGTCAAGGAAAGGAAGCAAAATGCCTAAGATCATCAAGAACGGCCAACTGATCGACGACGACACCCGGATCCTCATCCTCGACGAAAGCCAGGCGCCTGAAGAGCTGACCCTCGCCGCCGGCCCGGTATTCGTGCCTTTCGCCGTCTGGCAGGCCCACAGCGGCCAGCTCTCCGGCCGTGCCGACCTCGGCGTGTGGCTCGACAGCCATGAAGACGTGGCAGAACTCGTCCCGGATCTGGACCGCATCGCCGCCATCGCCCTCAACTTCCCCAAGTTCACCGACGGCCGCGCCTACTCCGCCGCCGCCCTGCTGCGCACTCGCTACGGTTTCAAGGGCGAAATCCGCGCCATCGGCGACGTGCTGCGCGATCAGTTCTTCTTCATGCAGCGCTGCGGCTTCGACACCATCCAGCCCAAGGCCGGCAAGTATTCCGATGCCCAGCTGGAAGAAGCCCTGGCCAGCCTGAAGGATTTCTCCACCCCCTACCAGGCGGCGGTGGACCAGCCCGAACCCCTGTTCCGCCGCGCCCAGCGCGCCGCGTAAGCGAGGAGACACCATGCACCCGAACCAGAACCCCAAGCTCGACGATCCCGTGCTGCTGGCCAGCCTCGAAGCCAAGGTCGCCATCCTGAAGGCCGATCTCGCCGCCGCCGCGGTCGAATTCCCGGCCATCACCATGGCCAACAGCCTGGGCGCCGAGGACATGGTCCTCACCGACGTGATCGCCACCAGCAAGCTGACCATCGAGATCTTCTCGCTGGATACCGGCCGCCTGCCCCTCGAGACCTACGACCTGATGGCCAAGGTGCAGGCGCACTACGGCCTCAAGCTCAAGTTCTACTACCCGAATCACGAGGCGGTGGAAGCCTTCACCCGCGAAAACGGCATCAACGGCTTCTACGACAGCGTCGCGCTGCGCAAGGCCTGCTGCCACGCCCGCAAGGTCGAGCCCCTGGGCCGCGCCCTGGCCGGCAAACAGGCCTGGATCACCGGCCTGCGCGCCGAGCAATCCACCACCCGCACCGACCTGCCCAAGCAGCAGTTCGACGAAGGCAACGGTCTCATCAAGCTCAACCCCCTGTCGGCCTGGTCCGAAAAGGAAGTCTGGGCTTACATCCGCCTCAACAAGGTTCCGTACAACGCCCTCCACGACAAGTTCTACCCGAGCATCGGCTGCGCGCCCTGTACGCGCCCGGTTTCCATCGGGGAAGACGTGCGCGCCGGGCGCTGGTGGTGGGAAAATCCGGAAACCAAGGAATGCGGCCTGCACGTCAAGAAGTAATGGCGCACAGCAACGAACCCTCAACCGAGTAAAGCAATGTCGACGCTCACCAAACAAACCCTGAGCCACCTGGACTGGCTCGAATCCGAAGCCATCCACATCATGCGTGAAGTGGCCGGCCAGTGCAGCAACCCCGTGCTGCTGTTCTCCGGCGGCAAGGACTCCCTGTGCCTGCTGCGCCTGGCCGAAAAGGCCTTCCGCCCGGGCCGCTTCCCGTTCCCGTTGATGCACATCGACACCGGCCACAATTACAAGGAAGTCACCGATTTCCGCGACAAGCGCGCCGCCGAACTCGGCGAACGCCTGATCGTGCGTTCGGTGGAAGACTCCATGGCCCGTGGCACCGTCGTCCTCAAGAACGAAGGCGAATCCCGCAACAAGCACCAGTCGGTCACGCTACTCGAAGCCATTGAAGAATTCGGTTTCAACGCCTGTATCGGTGGCGCCCGCCGCGACGAAGAAAAGGCCCGCGCCAAGGAGCGGATCATGAGCTTCCGCGACGAGTTCGGCCAATGGGACCCGAAGAACCAGCGCCCCGAGTTGTGGAACCTCTACAACGCGCGCAGCCACAAGGGCGAGAACATCCGCGCCTTCCCGATCAGCAACTGGACCGAGATGGACGTGTGGCAATACATCGAGCGTGAAAAGCTCGAGCTGCCGAGCATCTACTTCTCGCACATCCGCCCGATCGTCATGCGCGGCGGTGCCATGGTACCGGTGACCGACATCACCCCCGCCAGGGCCGGCGAAGAAATCGTCCAGATGCAGGTGCGCTTCCGCACCGTCGGTGACATCACCTGTACCGCACCGGTGCTCAGCGACGCCGATACCGTCGAGAAGATCGTCATCGAAACCGCCACCACCACCATCACCGAACGCGGCGCCACCCGCCTCGATGACCAGACTTCCGACGCCTCCATGGAGCAGCGCAAGAAGGAAGGGTATTTCTAAGATCATGACCAGCGCCCACACACACCTCACCCAGATCGAAGATCGCGGCCTGCTGCGCTTCCTGACCTGCGGCAGCGTCGATGACGGCAAGAGCACCCTGATCGGCCGCCTGCTGTTCGACAGCAAGACCATCCTGGCCGACACGCTTACCGCCATCGAGCGCACCTCCACCAAGCGCGGCCTGACCGCCGTCGACCTGTCCCTCCTCACCGACGGCCTGCAGGCCGAACGCGAGCAGGGCATCACCATCGACGTCGCCTACCGTTACTTCTCCACCGGCACGCGCAAGTACATCATTGCCGACGCGCCCGGCCACGAGCAGTACACCCGCAACATGGTCACCGCCGCCTCCACCGCCAACGTCGCCATCATCCTGATCGACGCGCGCAAGGGCGTCCTCACCCAGACCCGTCGCCACAGCTACCTGGCCAAACTGGTGGGTATTCCCCACGTCATCGTCGCCGTGAACAAGATGGATCTGGTCGATTACAGCCAGGCCACCTACGACGGTATCGTCGCCGAGTACTCTGCCTTTGCCGAGCAGATCGGTCTCACCGACGTGCGTTTCATTCCGCTGTCCGCCCTCGTCGGCGACATGATCGTGGACCGCGGCGAACGCCTCGACTGGTACACCGGCCCGACGCTCATCGACATCCTCGAAGCCGCCCCGGCGGCGCACACCGAAAAGGCCGAGAGCTTCCGCTTCCCGGTTCAGTACGTGTGCCGTCCGCAAGCGTCCGATGACCCCGAGCTGCACGACTACCGCGGCTTCATGGGCCGCGT
Organism: Zoogloea oleivorans; assembly: GCF_008107625.1. Lineage (GTDB taxonomy): Bacteria > Pseudomonadota > Gammaproteobacteria > Burkholderiales > Rhodocyclaceae > Zoogloea > Zoogloea oleivorans. Next base: position 139,027 of record NZ_SDKK01000012.1, on the reverse strand, counting down.
CGAGTCGGGCGAGATCAAGGTCGGCGACAGTGTCACCGTGCTGCCCAACGGCCGCACGACGCGCGTCAAGGACGTCCAGCTTTACGGCCAGTCCATCGGCAAGGCGATCCACGAGCAGTCCGTCACCCTGCTGCTCGAAGACGAAATCGACATCTCCCGCGGCGACATGATCGTCAACAGCGAAGAAGTCCCGGTGCAAACCAAGCAGATCGAAGCCATGATGTGCTGGCTGTCCGAAACGCCGCTGTCGCCGGCGCGCACCTACTGGCTGCGCCACACGACCCGTGAAGTCAAAGCCAAGGTCGCCAGCATTGCCCACCGTGTCGATATCAACTCCCTTGCCAAGGACGCTGCGACGACCCTGGCGATGAACGATATCGCCCAACTGACCCTGAAGCTGGCCCAGCCCATCTTCGCCGACAATTACACGGAATCCCGGCCGACCGGCGCCTTCATCCTGATCGATGAATCCACCAACAACACGGTCGGCGCAGGAATGATCGTCGGCTGATCGCGCCTGATCAAAGCAACAAAGGCCCGTCGGAGGTTTCCCCGACGGGCCTTTTTTTATCCGGCACCCAACTCAGGGATACGGATGCTCTAGCGCCGTACTAATGTTCTGGGCGCAAGCAAAACAAAAAAGCCAGCTTGCGCTGGCTTTTTTGCAACAAGACACCAAAGCGTCTGTTTATGCAGCTTCCTTCTCACCTTCAGAGGCAACCGCTTCGCCGTCCGGACGATCCAGCAGCTCAACGAAAGCCATCGGCGCGTTATCGCCATCGCGGAAACCACACTTCAGGATACGCAGGTAACCACCGTTGCGGGTGGAGAAGCGCGGACCCAGTTCGTCAAAAATCTTGACGACGATCTCACGATCGCGAAGGCGGTCAAACGCCAGGCGGCGATTGGCCAGACTCGGCTTCTTGCCGAGAGTGATCAGGGGCTCAACAACCTTGCGCAGCTCCTTGGCCTTCGGCACGGTGGTCTTGATGACCTCGTGACGCAGCAGGGAGTTCGCCATGTTGCGCAGCATAGCCTGACGGTGGCTGCTGGTGCGGTTGAGCTTGCGAAGACCGTTACGGTGACGCATTTGTAATTACCTCTTCTTCGTTACGCTCAACCGAGCTTTTCCAGCCCGGCCGGCGGCCAATTTTCAAGTTTCATACCCAGCGTCAGACCACGCGAGGCAAGGACTTCCTTGATCTCGTTCAGCGACTTACGCCCCAGATTCGGCGTCTTGAGCAGTTCAGTTTCGGTGCGCTGGATCAGATCACCAATGTAGTAGATGTTCTCGGCCTTCAGGCAGTTCGCAGAACGAACCGTCAGTTCAAGATCATCAACCGGGCGAAGCAGGATCGGATCAATGGCAGGAGCCTTCGGTGCCTCAACGGCAGTCGGAGTTCCTTCCAAATCAGCGAACACGGAGAGCTGGTCCATCAGTACACGCGCAGCGAACCGCACGGCCTCTTCCGGATCAACAGCACCATTTGTTTCGATATCGAGAACCAGGCGATCCAGGTCAGTCCGCTGCTCGACGCGAGCACTCTCAACCGTGTAGCTCACACGGCGAACCGGGCTGAAAGAAGCGTCAAGAACGATACGACCGATGCTCTTGGACTCGCCAACAGCGGGACGCTGATTACCCGGAACATAACCACGGCCCTGCTCCACCTTGATCTGAAGATCAAGCTTGCCACCAGGGGCCAGATGAGCAAGGACGTGATCCGGATTGATCACTTCCACGTCGTGCGACACTTCGATGTCCGCCGCCGTTACAACACCTTCGCCGGACTTAACCAGAGACAGCGTTGCATCGTTACGACCGTGCAACTTGAGAACGACACCCTTCAGGTTCAGAAGCAGGTCGACAACATCTTCCCGCACGCCATCCAGTGTCGAGTACTCATGCAGTACGCCCTCGATCGAAACCTCGGTCGGTGCGTAGCCCGGCAACGAGGACAGCAGAATCCGACGGAGCGCGTTACCGAGCGTATGCCCGAAGCCGCGTTCAAACGGCTCCATGGTCACACGAGCGTGCACCGGCGAAACGTTCTGCACCTCAATGATGCGCGGTTTCAGCAGAGCATTACTTTGCATCGACAATCCTTCTATAGAGTCGCGCCAGAGGCGCGACCACCATTAACGCGAATACAGTTCGACAACCAGGCCTTCGTTCATCGTCGCCGGCAATTCCGCACGCTGCGGGTATGCCTTGAACGTTCCCTTACCAGCCTTGATATCCACTGCCAGCCACTCCGGGAAGCCACGAGCTTCGGCGGCCTCCAGCGCAGCCTTGACGCGCAGTTGAGTACGCGCGGTATCGGTGAGCTGAACTTCGTCGCCCGGACGAACGGTGTAGGACGGAATATTCACACGCTTGCCGTTGACCAGGACGCCGTTGTGACGAACGACCTGACGAGCTTCGGCACGGGAAACGCCGAAACCCATACGGTAGGCAACAGCATCCAGCCGACCTTCGAGGAGCTGCAGCAGGTTCTCACCCGTTTTGCCCTTGAGGCGGTCAGCCTCAGCGTAGGTCTTGCGGAACTGACGCTCAAGAACGCCGTAAACGCGACGGATCTTTTGCTTTTCGCGCAGTTGCACGCCGTAGCCAGAGAGGCGCTGACCAGACTTCTGGCCATGCTGACCAGGAGCGTAGGAACGACGCTCAATAGCGCACTTGTCGGTAAAGCACTTTTCGCCCTTCAGGAAGAGCTTCTCACCCTCGCGACGGCACTGACGGCACTTGGGGTCAAGATTACGAGCCACTGTTCAACTCCTTGTCAGATACGACGCTTCTTCGGCGGACGGCAGCCGTTGTGCGGAATAGGCGTGATATCAGTGATCGTGGTGATCTTGATACCCAGCGCGTTCAGCGCGCGAACACTGGATTCGCGACCGGGGCCGGGGCCCTTTACACGAACTTCCAGGTTCTTGATGCCGCACTCGATGGCCACCTTGCCAGCCGCTTCAGCAGCGACCTGGGCAGCAAACGGGGTGCTCTTGCGGGAACCTTTGAAGCCGGCGCCGCCGGAGGTAGCCCACGACAGCGCGTTGCCCTGGCGATCGGTGATCGTGATGATCGTGTTGTTGAAAGAAGCGTGAACGTGGGCAATACCCTCGGCCACGTTCTTTTTGATCTTCTTGCGAACCTTCGCAGCAGTCTTTGCCATGTCTTATCCCTAATTACTTCTTGCCGGCGATCGCCTTGCGCGGACCCTTACGGGTACGGGCATTGGTGCGCGTGCGCTGGCCACGAAGGGGCAAACCACGACGATGGCGCACCCCGCGATAGCACCCAAGATCCATAAGGCGCTTGATACACATCGTCACTTCACGGCGAAGGTCACCTTCAACGGTGAACTTTGCGACTTCGTCGCGCAGCCGTTCCATGTCGGACTCCGTAAGATCTTTAATCTTTACGGAACGGCCCACACTGGCCGAATCACAGATCTGTTGAGCGCGAGTGCGCCCGATCCCAAAGATCGCAGTCAATGCGATCTCGGTGTGCTTATGGTTGGGAATGTTTACCCCTGCAATGCGGGCCATGCGTTCACCCCAAAATGCTAAACATTAAATTATAAAGAATGCGGGTGACCGCATCAACCCTGACGCTGCTTGTGACGCGGATCCGTACAGATCACGCGAACGACACCTTTGCGACGGACAATTTTGCAGTTTCTGCAAAGCCGCTTGACCGATGCTTGAACTCTCATTTCTAGCTCCTGACTACTCTTCTATTATTTCGCTCGGAAAACGATCCGGGCCCTACTCAAATCATACGGAGTCAACTGCACCGTAACCTTGTCGCCAGGAAGAATACGAATGTAATGCATACGCATCTTCCCTGAAATGTGTCCCAAAACTACATGGCCATTTTCAAGCTTGACCTTAAAAGTTGCGTTGGGAAGGTTTTCTAAGACCTCACCCTGCATCTCAATGTAATCTTCCCTCGACATGAGTGCCTACTTGAGCGGTACCCTTGCGCCCTTGAAGTTGGCCTTCTTCAAAAGGCTTTCGTATTGGTGGGACATGACATAAGCCTGAACCTGGGACATGAAGTCCATCGTAACCACCACGATGATCAACAATGAGGTGCCACCAAAATAGAACGGCACATTCCACTTCAGGATCAGAAACTCAGGCAGCAAACAGACTAGCGTGATGTACACCGCACCTGCCAACGTAAGCCGCATCAAGATCTTGTCTATGTACCGAGCCGTCTGGTCACCCGGACGAATACCTGGCACAAAAGCCCCACTCTTCTTCAGGTTGTCGGCCGTCTCCTTCGAATTGAAGACGAGCGCCGTATAGAAGAAGCAGAAAAACACGATTGCTGCTGCATACAGGATCACGTAAATCGGCTGCCCGGGAGCTAGCGTCGAACCAAGATCCTTCAACCAGGCCATCTGCTCCGAAGATCCAAACCACTGGGCCAACGTCGCAGGGAAAAGAATGATGCTGGAGGCAAAGATCGGCGGAATAACACCGGCCATGTTCAACTTCAAGGGCAAATGGGAGCTTTGACCGCCATAAACCTTGTTGCCGACCTGACGCTTGGCGTAATTAACCAGAATCTTCCGCTGACCACGCTCAACGAACACCACCACACCAGTCACTGCCACCACAAGGACGCAAATAACCAGCGCCGTGAATGGATGCATGGCACCAGTGCGAACAAGCTCAAAAAGACCACCAAGCGAGTTCGGAAGCCCCGCAGCAATGCCGGCAAAGATGATGATGGATATTCCGTTGCCCAAACCTCGCTCAGTGATCTGCTCACCAAGCCACATCAGGAACATCGTACCGGTAACCAAAGTCGATACCGTCACAAAGCGGAACATGAAACCAGGATCCAGCACCAACCCTTGCTGAGATTCAAGCGCTACAGCAATACCCATGCCCTGGAACAAGGCAAGTGCCAGAGTACCGTAACGGGTGAACTGCGTAATCTTGCGACGCCCCGCCTCGCCCTCTTTCTTCAGAGCCTCCAACTGCGGCGAAGCAACAGTCAGCAACTGCATGATGATCGAGGCCGAAATATACGGCATGATCCCAAGAGCAAAAATCGTGAAGCGCGACAAGGCGCCTCCCGAGAACAGGTTGAACACCCCGAGGATGCCGCCCTTTTGGCTCTTGAACAGATCCGCAAGGGCTACCGGATCGATGCCCGGCACCGGAATGTGAGCGCCGATCCGATATACGATCAGCGCACCTAGCAGGAAAACCAAGCGACGCTTGAGATCTCCAAACTTTCCCGGTGCCGCCAGCGCGGACTGTTGATTGGCCACGCTAGACCTTACTCGGCGGACTCGACGGAACCACCAGCAGCTTCAATCGCTGCCTTGGCACCCTTCGTCACACCCAAGCCACGCAGGTTAACCTTACGGCTGATAGCGCCAGAAAGGATTACGCGGGCAGCAAGAGCATCAGCAGCAACGATACCGGCCTGCTGGAGGACCAGCAAATCGATGTCATCCACCGGCAGAGCTTCAAGCTCGGACAGGCGAACTTCACCAATCCGGGCACGAGTCAAGGAAACGAAACCGCGCTTCGGAAGGCGACGCTGCATGGGCATTTGACCGCCCTCAAAGCCAACCTTGTGGAAACCGCCAGTACGGGATTTTTGACCTTTGTGGCCACGACCAGCAGTCTTACCCAGACCACTGCCGATTCCACGACCAACCCGCTTCGCAGCGTGCTTGGCGCCCGCTGCAGGTTTAATAGCATTCAGCCGCATTTAAGCCTCACACTTAACGAGGTAGGCGACCTTGGTAATCATGCCTCGCACTGCAGGAGTATCCTGCAACTCCACCGTATGGCGGATTCGACGAAGCCCAAGTCCGCGCACGGTTGCACGATGGGACTGCTTGGTACCGATCACACTCTTTACGAGAGTAACCTTCAGTTTTTTGTCCGACATGACTTACCCCTGAATCTCTGCAACCGTCTTGCCACGCTTGGCGGCAATCACGGAAGGAGCGTTGGTGGCCATGAGTCCGTTCAAAGTGGCACGCACCACGTTGTACGGATTGGTGGAACCGATGGACTTGGCGATGATATCGGTCACGCCCATCACTTCGAACACCGCACGCATTGCACCGCCGGCGATAATCCCGCTACCAACCGGAGCCGGCATCATCAGAACAGACGAAGCACCATGCTTGCCAATGACGGAGTGATGCAGCGTACCGTTCTTCAGGGACACCTTGGCCATCTTGCGACGAGCCTCTTCCATCGCCTTCTGAACTGCGACCGGCACTTCGCGGGACTTGCCCTTGCCCATGCCAACGGCACCATCACCATCACCAACCACGGTCAGGGCAGCAAAACCGAGGATACGGCCGCCCTTTACAACCTTGGTTACGCGATTGATGGAAACCATCTTTTCGCGCAGGCCATCATCGCGCTCGTCCGAGGCCTGCACCTTCTTGTTACCTTGCTGCTTAGCCATGCTAAACCTCGCTTAGAACTTCAATCCGCCTTCGCGGGCGGCATCGGCAAGCGCCTTCACGCGGCCGTGGTACTGAAAACCGGAACGGTCAAAAGCAACCGCTTCGATACCAGCCGCCTTTGCGCGCTCGGCAATGAGCTTGCCAACCAGTTCGGCGGCGGCCTTGTTGCCACCATTCGGAACCTGAGCCTTGACTTCAGCCTCTACGGTCGAAGCAGCGGCCAGAACCTTGGAACCGCAACCGGCGATAACCTGCGCATAGATGTGGCTGTTGGAACGGAACACGGACAGACGGACTGCCTTCATTTCCGCAATTTTGGCACGGGTTTTCCGTGACCGGCGCAAACGCGTTTCCTTCTTGGTGATCATGATCCGCCCTTACTTCTTCTTGGTTTCTTTCAAGGTGACCACTTCATCCGAGTAACGCACACCCTTGCCCTTATAGGGCTCTGGCGGACGGTACGCACGGACTTCAGCAGCTACCTTGCCGACAGCCTGCTTATCGACACCCTTAATGAGGACCTCGGTCTGAGTCGGAGTCTCTACCTTGATGCCCTCAGGCATCTGGTGCACCACAGGGTGGGAGAAACCGAGCGTCAGATTGAGCTTGTCGCCTTGGGCCTGGGCACGATATCCCACGCCTACCAGGGTCAGCTTGCGCTCGAAGCCCTTCGAAACACCGGTCACCATATTGTTGACCAATGCACGCATGGTGCCCGACATCGCCTTGCTGTTAACCGCACCTTCAACAGCAGAACACTGGAGGCCATCGCCTTCACGCTCCACCTTGACGGACGGGTGAACAAACTGGGTAAGGCTACCCAGGGGACCCTTGATGGTGATTTCGCCACCACCGATAACGACATCCACACCAGCGGGAACGAGGACCGGATTCTTGGCTACACGGGACATATCAATCTCCCCTTAAGCCACGATGCACAGCACTTCACCACCCGCACGGGCAGCGCGCGCAGCGCGATCAGTCATTACGCCCTTGGGGGTGGAGACAATCGCCACACCCAGGCCATTCATCACGCGGGGCAGATCATCGCTACCCTTGTACACACGAAGGCCAGGACGGCTCACGCGCTCAATGCGCTCGATAACCGGACGACCTGCGTAATACTTAAGGGCCAGAGACAATTCAGCCTTGCCAGCGCTTTCGGTGACAGCGAAGTCATCAATATAACCTTCGCTCTTCAGAACCTTCGCGATCGAAACCTTCAGCTTGGACGAGGGCATCGCGACAGAGCTCTTTTGCGCCTGCTGCGCGTTACGAACCCGCGTCAGCATATCGGCGATCGGATCAGACATGCTCATCTTCGACCCCTTACCAGCTTGCCTTGGTCATGCCGGGAACTTCACCGCGGAAGGCAACTTCACGCAGCTTGTTACGACACAGACCGAATTTACGGAAAACACCACGCGGACGACCGGTTTGCTCGCAGCGATTACGCTGACGGCTCGGGCTCGAGTTGCGCGGCAGTTGCTGCAGCTTGAGACGCGCAGCCATGCGCTCCTCGTCCGACAGCTTGGCGTTGTTGATCTGCTCGAACAGAGCTGCACGCTTGGCTGCAAACTTTGCAACCGTCTTAGCACGCTTCTCTTCGCGATTGATCAGAGACAGTTTCGCCATAAAACCCTCAGTTCTTGAACGGGAACTTGAACGCGGCGAGCAGAGCGCGCGCCTCGTCGTCCGACTTTGCAGTCGTCGTGATGCTGATATTCATCCCGCGCAGAGCATCGATCTTGTCGTACTCGATTTCCGGGAAAATAATCTGCTCTTTGACGCCCAGGTTGTAATTGCCGCGGCCATCGAAGCCTTTACCAGCAATACCACGGAAGTCACGAATACGCGGCATGGCGATCGTAACCAGGCGATCAAGGAACTCGAACATCCGAGGACCACGAAGCGTCACCATGCAACCAATCGGGTAACCATCACGAATCTTGAAACCCGCGATAGACTTTTTGGCCTTGGTGGTAACCGGCTTCTGGCCAGCGATCTTCTGCAGATCGCCAACAGCGTAGTCGAGAACCTTCTTGTCACCGACAGCCTCACCCACACCCATATTCAGGGTGATCTTGGTGATCCGCGGAACTTCCATAACCGACTTGTAGCCGAACTTCTGAAGAAGCTCAGGCGACACGGTTTCTTTGTAGAATTCTTGCAGGCGCGCCATGACTATCCCTTACGCATCCACTACTTCGCCATTGGACTTGAAGATCCGGACCTTGCGGCCATCCTCAAGAACCTTGAAGCCCACGCGATCAGCCTTCTGGGTGGCTGCATTGAACAGCGCCACGTTTGAAACCTGAATCGGCATTTCCTTTTCGATGATGCCACCAACCTGGCCCTTCATCGGATTCGGACGCACGTGCTTCTTGACGCGATTGATACCTTCCACCAGAACGACGTCACCATCGTTACGCAGAACAGTACCCCGCTTACCCTTATCCTTGCCCGTAAGGACGGCGACTTCATCGCCTTTGCGAATCTTATTCACAACAACTCCTTAGAGAACTTCAGGCGCCAGGGAAACGATCTTCATGAACTTTTCAGTACGCAATTCGCGCGTAACCGGTCCGAAGATGCGCGTACCGATCGGCTCGCCCTTGTTGTTAAGCAGAACCGCCGCATTGCGGTCAAACTTGATAAGCGAGCCATCCGGACGACGAACACCCTTGGCAGTGCGAACCACCACGGCGCTGTAAACATCGCCCTTCTTGACGCGACCACGAGGAGCGGCGTCTTTAATACTCACCTTGATGATGTCACCAACACCGGCGTAACGACGCTTGGAGCCGCCCAACACCTTGATGCACATCACGTAACGCGCGCCGGTATTATCGGCGACGTCCAGTATCGTTTGCATTTGGATCATTTAAACTCTCCAACTTAACACGCTTGCGCGGCCAGTTTTGGATCCCGTTCGGGTTGATTGGACTTGCACCGGAAACGGTGCAAGAGCAAAGACGACAATAATAATGGCTTGCCAATCACTTGGCAAGCCATTTATACAAGCAGACCTACTTAAACTGCCACTACCGACTCAAGCACCTTCGTAACACGCCAGGTCTTGGTCTTCGAGATCGGGCGAGTCTCTTCGATTTCGACGAGATCACCTTCCTTCGCAATACCGCTTTCAACGTGAGCGTGATACTTGGCCGTACGAGTCATCACCTTGCCATACAGCGGATGCTTCACACGACGCTCAACCAGCACGGTAACCGTGTTGGTCATCTTATCACTCACGACGCGACCAACTTCAACGCGTTTGTTTTTCTTGACTTGATCGTTCATTTCGCACCCGCCTTCTCGCGAAGAATGGTTCTTACCCGGGCAATATCCTTGCGAACCTTGCCGAGTTGCGAAGTGTTGCTCAGCTGCTGAGTCGCGATCTGCATCCGAAGACTGAATTGAGCCTTCAGCAGTTCGATCAGTTCAGCGTTGAGCTGGCCGGCGTCCTTCGCCCGCATTTCCGAAGCATTCATGATTTACCCCACCATCCGGACAACGAAGACGGTTTCGATCGGCAACTTGGCAGCAGCAAGGCGGAAAGCCTCGCGAGCCAGAGTTTCATCGACTCCATCCATTTCGTAGAGAACCTTGCCCGGCTGGATCTCGGCAACCCAGTATTCCGGGCTACCCTTACCGTTACCCATCCGCACTTCCGCCGGCTTCTGAGAAATCGGCTTGTCCGGGAAAACGCGAATCCAAATACGACCGCCACGCTTGATGTGACGGGTCATAGCACGACGAGCAGATTCGATCTGACGAGCAGTAAGACGACCACGCCCAACCGCCTTCAGACCGTACTCACCAAAGCTTACCTTGGCGCCGCGGGTGGCGAGACCCTTGTTGCGGCCCTTCTGCTCCTTACGATACTTCCTTCTCGACGGCTGCAGCATCATTCACCCCTGCTTCTTTCTTGATCCGTTTTGCACCATCAGCCTGTTCGCCGCCAGTGCGGCGCGCGGGCCGCTTGGCACCCGGCTTGCTGTCGGCACCCTCATTGCGACGACGACCACGGCGATTATCGCCCTCATTGTCCGTCGCTGCAGGCTGCTCGTTACGAGCAAGAGCCTCACCCTTGTACACCCAAACCTTGATGCCGATAACACCGTAGGTCGTGTGCGCTTCGGACACACCGTAATCGATGTCAGCACGCAGGGTATGCAAAGGCACACGGCCTTCACGGTACCACTCGGTGCGGGCGATCTCGGCGCCGTTCAGACGACCAGAGCTCATGATCTTGATGCCCTGAGCACCCAGACGCATCGCGTTCTGCATCGCACGCTTCATGGCGCGACGGAACATGATCCGCTTGACGAGCTGCTGAGCAATAGAGTCAGCGATCAGCTGCGCATCAGTTTCAGGCTTGCGAACTTCTTCGATGTTCACATGCACGGGCACGCCCATGATGCCTTGAAGATCAGCCTTCAGCTTCTCGATGTCCTCACCCTTTTTACCGATTACAACACCCGGACGGGCGCTATAAACAGTAATACGGGCGTTCTTTGCCGGACGCTCGATCACAACACGGCTCACGGAAGCGTGGGCGAGCTTCTTCTTCAGATGCGCGCGAACCTTCAGGTCCTCATTCAGCATCTTCGCGAAGTCGCTACCGGTAGCAAACCAGCGAGAGCCCCAGTTACGCGTTACCGCCAGGCGAAAGCCTGTCGGATGGATTTTCTGTCCCATGGGTTCCCCTTACTCTCCGACCGTCACGTAGATATGGCAAGTCGGCTTGCTGATGCGATTGCCACGACCCTTTGCACGGGCAGTGAAGCGCTTCAGCGTCGTACCTTGCTCAACGTAAATCGTCTTTACGCGCAGGGTATCGATGTCAGCGCCATCGTTGTGCTCTGCATTCGCAATCGCGGACTCAACAACCTTCTTGATGATCTTCGCGCCCTTTTTAGGGCTAAAGGTCAGAATGGCGAGCGCCTGCTCGACAGACTTACCCCGGACGAGATCCGCAACGAGACGACCCTTCTGTTCCGACAGGCGTACGCCGCGGAGAATGGCTTTGGTTTCCATCGTCATTACTCCTTAGCGCTTGGCCTTCTTGCTGGCGGCGTGACCCTTGAACGTCCGGGTCAGCGCGAATTCGCCGAGCTTGTGACCAACCATGTTTTCGGAGACGTACACCGGAATGTGCTGACGACCGTTATGCACGGCAATCGTCAAACCAACAAAATCCGGGAGCACAGTAGAGCGACGCGACCAAGTCTTGATCGGGCGCTTGTCATTCGAGACCCGAGCGGCGTCCACCTTCTTCAGGAGGTGAGCGTCGATAAAGGGGCCCTTCTTAATAGAACGTGCCATGTCTTACCTCTTATCGCTTGTGCCGACGCTGAACAATCATGGAGTCGGTACGCTTGACGCTACGGGTACGATAACCCTTAGCCGGCTGACCCCACGGGCTAACAGGCACACGACCCTCGCCAGTACGGCCTTCACCACCACCGTGCGGGTGATCGACCGGGTTCATCGCCACACCGCGAACGGTCGGACGAATACCACGCCAGCGATTTGCACCAGCCTTGCCAATCTTGCGCAGACTATGCTCTTCGTTACCCACTTCACCGATCGTCGCGCGGCACTCAACGTGCACACGGCGAATTTCACCGGAGCGCAGACGAACCTGAGCGTAGATGCCTTCACGAGCCAGCAGCTGAACCGAGGTACCGGCAGCGCGAGCAAGCTGAGCGCCCTTGCCAGGCATCATCTCGACACAGTGAAGGGTGCTACCAACCGGAATATTCCGGATCGGAAGAGCATTACCCGGCTTGATCGGGGCTTCAGAGCCACTGATCACGGTTTGACCAACAACCAGCCCCTTCGGCGCGATGATGTAACGACGCTCACCATCCAGGTAGCACAGCAGCGCAATGTTGGCCGAACGGTTCGGGTCATACTCGAGACGCTCAACCTTGGCAACAATGCCATCCTTGTTGCGACGAAAATCGACAACGCGGTAATGCTGCTTGTGACCACCGCCCTTGTGACGGGTGGTGATGTGGCCGTTGTTGTTGCGACCGGCAGTCTTGGACTGCTTCTCAACCAAGGAAGCGACAGGCGCGCCCTTGTGAAGATTTGCGTTCACAACCTTGACAACGGCACGACGGCCAGCAGAAGTCGGTTTGACTTTAACGAGTGCCATCTTCTTTACTCCCCGGCCGCAAAGTTGATTTCTTGGCCCGGCTTGAGGCAAACGTACGCCTTCTTCCAGCCCTTCCGGCGCCCGGTCATCTTGCCAAAGCGCTTTTCCTTGCCCTTGACGTTGGAGACCTGGACAGCCTTCACTTCAACCTTGAAGAGAAGCTCAACAGCCGCCTTGACTTCGGGCTTGGTCGCATCACTGGCAACACGAAACACCACTTGCTCGTTCTTGTCAGCGATGTAAGTCGCCTTCTCCGAGATCTGAGGGGCGAGCAGCACCTGCATCAGACGCTCTTCCTTGAATGCGCTCATTGCCACAACTCCTCCATCTTGGCGACAGCACCCTTCGTAACGATCACGTTGGGGAAGCGCACCAGGGATACCGGATCGGTCTCGCTAACTTCAAGAACGAGAACGTTCGGAAGGTTGCGGGAAGACAGGTACAGATTCTCATCAAAGGAATCGGTAATGAGCAGCACGGACTCCAGCCCCATACCCTTCAACTTCTGGGCAAGCAGCTTGGTCTTCGGCGCATCAACACCAAAACCTTCAACCACGGACAAACGACCATCACGAGCAAGCTGCGACAAAATTGCAGCAACGCCAGCGCGGTACATCTTCCGGTTAACCTTATGGGAGAAGTTCTCATCCGGCGAATTCGGGAAGGCACGACCGCCTCCACGCCAGATCGGGCTCGAGCTCATACCCGAACGGGCACGACCGGTACCTTTTTGACGCCACGGCTTGTGGGTCGTATGAGCAACTTCGTCGCGCCCTTTTTGAGCACGATTTCCAGAGCGAGCATTGGCCATGTAAGCAACAACGACCTGATGAATCAGGGCTTCGTTGTACTCGCGGCCAAACAGCGCGTCGGACGCCTGAAGGGTCGCAGACGCCTGGCCCTGTTCGTTCAACAGATTCAGTTCCATCACGCCTCCAGTCAGCTGCCAGCCTTGACGGCAGGGCGAACTACAACATCGCCGCCATCATGGCCAGGCACGCCGCCCTTGATCAACAAAAGGCCGCGCTCAACATCAACACGCACCACTTCAAGGTTCTGCACCGTACACTTGGCCGCACCCATGTGACCGGTCATGCGCTTACCCGGGAAAACACGACCCGGATCCTGCGCCATACCGATGGAACCCGGCACATTGTGGCTACGGGAGTTACCGTGAGTAGCACGACCGGAAGCGAAGTTGTGGCGCTTGATCGTACCGGCGTAACCCTTACCGATAGAAACACCGCTCACATCGACCTTTTGACCGACAGCGAAGATATCAACGCCAACCACATCACCCGCCTTCAGAGAAGACAGATTGCCAGCATCAACACGGAATTCCTTGAAAACATGACCCGCTTCGACACCAGCCTTGGCAAGATGGCCAGCAGCGGCCTTATTGACACGACTAGCACGCCGAACACCGAAGGTCACTTGGACGGCGGAATAGCCATCCGATTCAGCCGTTTTAATCTGGGTCACACGGTTATTGGACACATCCAGCACAGTTACCGGAATGGATTGACCATCCTCGGCAAAAATGCGAGTCATGCCCACCTTGCGCCCGACAAGGCCTAGACTCATTTTATTCTCCTTACCCTGGTTGCGATTGACCAGGACCGATTGTCATTACAAACTGCGCCAAAAAGCGCAAGGGCCGGATTATATCGGCCCTTGCCCCCATAACGCAATAGCTTTGAGTTACTGCAGCTTGATTTCGACGTCAACGCCAGCAGGAAGGTCGAGTTTCATCAGAGCATCGACAGTCTTGTCAGTCGGATCCACGATGTCCATCAAACGAAGATGGGTACGGATCTCGAATTGATCGCGGGAGGTCTTGTTGACGTGGGGGGAACGAAGCAGGTCGAAACGCTCGATGCGGGTCGGCAGGGGAACAGGCCCGCGAACCACAGCGCCAGTACGCTTCGCAGTATCCACGATCTCTTGAGCCGACTGATCGATAAGCTTGTAATCGAAAGCCTTGAGGCGGATACGGATTTTCTGGTTTTGCATGTTATTTCCCAAAGAGCAGTCGGCGCGACACCCCATGTGCCGCGCCCAGACAAATATTACTCGATAATTTTGGCAACGACACCGGCGCCGACGGTACGACCGCCTTCACGGATGGCGAAGCGCAGACCTTCTTCCATGGCGATCGGAGCAATCAGCTTGACGGTCATGGAGATGTTGTCGCCCGGCATAACCATCTCGGTGCCTTCCGGCAGGGAGATCGAACCCGTCACGTCCGTGGTACGGAAGTAGAACTGGGGACGGTAGTTATTGAAGAACGGGGTGTGACGGCCGCCTTCTTCCTTCGACAGCACATACACTTCACCGGTGAAGTGGGTGTGCGGCTTGATGGAAGCCGGCTTGCACAGCACTTGACCGCGCTGCACATCTTCACGCTTGGTGCCACGCAGCAGCACGCCCACGTTGTCGCCAGCCTGACCCTGATCCAGCAGCTTGCGGAACATTTCCACGCCGGTACAGGTCGTCTTGACGGTCGGCACGATGCCAACGATTTCGCACTCTTCGCCAACCTTGACGATGCCGCGCTCAACACGACCGGTCACCACAGTGCCGCGGCCGGAAATGGAGAATACGTCTTCGATCGGCAGCAGGAACGGCAGATCCACAGCGCGCTCAGGCGTCGGGATGTAGCTGTCCAGAGCAGCAGCCAGGCGGAAGATCGACGGCTCGCCGATTTCGGACTGATCGCCTTCCAGAGCCTTCAGGGCGGAGCCGTGAATGATCGGGGTGTCATCGCCCGGGAAATCGTACTTGGACAGCAGCTCGCGCAGTTCCATTTCGACGAGTTCGAGCAGCTCGGCATCGTCAACCATGTCGCACTTGTTCATGTACACCAGCACGTACGGCACGCCAACCTGACGGGCCAGCAGGATGTGCTCGCGGGTCTGGGGCATCGGGCCGTCAGCAGCAGAGCACACCAGAATCGCGCCGTCCATCTGCGCAGCACCGGTAATCATGTTCTTGACGTAGTCGGCGTGACCCGGGCAATCAACGTGCGCGTAGTGACGATTTTCGGTTTCGTATTCGACGTGCGCGGTGTTGATGGTGATGCCGCGAGCCTTTTCTTCCGGCGCCGCGTCAATCTGGTCGTAAGCCTTGGCTTCGCCGCCAAACTTGCGCGACAGCACAGTCGTGATCGCAGCCGTCAGCGTGGTCTTGCCATGGTCAACGTGACCAATCGTGCCGACGTTTACGTGCGGCTTCGTCCGTGCAAATTTTTCCTTAGCCATTTTTTAGCTTCCTAATCAGTTATTACAACAATTATTTCTTGTTGATGATGGCTTCAGCGACGTTACGCGGAGCTTCCGTGTAGTGCTTGAATTCCATCGAGTACGTGGCACGACCCTGACTCAGGGAACGCAGCTGGGTAGCGTAACCGAACATCTCGGCCAGCGGCACTTCAGCCTTGATCTCCTTGATACCGCCGGGGAGATCATCCATACCCTGGACGATACCGCGACGACCAGAGAGGTCACCCATGACGTTGCCCATGTAGTCCTCAGGGGTCTCGACAACCACCGCCATCATCGGCTCGAGCAGAACAGGGCTTGCCTTGCGCATGGCGTCCTTGAAAGCCATGGAAGCAGCCATCTTGAACGCATTTTCGTTCGAGTCCACATCGTGGTACGAACCGTCGAACAGGGTGACCTTCACATCCACAACCGGGAAACCGGCCAGCACGCCATTCGGCAGCGTTTCGCGAAGACCCTTATCAACCGCGGGGATGAATTCGCGGGGCACAACACCACCCTTGATCGCGTCGATGAATTCGTAACCCTTGCCCGGCTCGTTCGGCTCAAGCTTGATCCAGACGTGGCCAAACTGACCGCGACCGCCAGACTGCTTGACGAACTTACCTTCCTGCTCGACAGACTTGCGAACCGCTTCGCGATAGGCAACCTGAGGAGCGCCGACGTTGGCCTCAACGTTGAATTCACGCTTCATGCGGTCAACGATGATTTCGAGGTGAAGCTCGCCCATGCCGGAAATAATGGTCTGACCAGACTCTTCGTCGGTGCGCACACGGAAGGACGGATCTTCTGCAGCCAGACGACCGAGCGCCAAACCCATCTTTTCCTGGTCAGCCTTGGTCTTCGGCTCAACAGCAACGTGAATAACCGGCTCCGGGAAAATCATGCGCTCAAGAATGATCGGCGCGCTCAAATCACAAAGGGTTTCACCCGTAGTGACATCCTTCAGTCCGACAACAGCGGCGATGTCGCCTGCCAGCACTTCCTTGATTTCTTCACGGTCATTCGCATGCATCTGCAGAATGCGGCCAATGCGTTCCTTCTTGTCCTTGACCGAGTTCAGCACGGTAGAACCGGACTCGAGAACACCGGAATAAACACGGATAAAGGTGAGCTGACCAACGAACGGATCGGTCATGAGCTTGAAGGCCAGCGCGGAGAACTTCTCCGTATCGAGGGCCTTGCGGGACACTTCCTGCTCGTTGTCATCCACACCAGTAACAGGCGGAATATCCACCGGCGACGGCAAGTACTGGATAACAGCGTCAAGCATGCGCTGGACGCCCTTGTTCTTGAACGCAGTACCGCACAGCATCGGCTGGATTTCGCAAGCCAGCGTACGCGCGCGAAGACCGAACACGACGTCTTCTTCCGACAACTCGCCGTTTTCGAGGTACTTGTTCATCAGCTCTTCGGATGCTTCAGCCGCAGCCTCAACCATCTTCTCGCGCCAATCTTCGGCTACGCTGACGAGATCCTCAGGGATATCGCGGTAGTCGAACTTCATCCCCTGAGATGCCTCATCCCAGAAAATGGCCTTCATCTTGAGCAGATCCACAACACCAACAAAGGTGTCTTCCGCGCCGATTGGAATCACAACCGGAACAGGGTTGGCGCTCAGACGGGTACGCATCTGATCGACAACCTTGAAGAAGTTGGCGCCGGAGCGGTCCATCTTGTTCACGAAAGCAAGGCGGGGAACCTTGTACTTGGTGGCCTGACGCCACACAGTCTCGGACTGGGGCTGCACACCGCCGACCGCACAGTAAACCATGCAGGCGCCATCAAGAACACGCATGGAACGCTCGACTTCAATCGTGAAGTCCACGTGTCCCGGGGTGTCGATGATGTTGAAGCGGTGCTCGGGATAGGACGAATCCATACCCTTCCAGAAACAGGTCACGGCAGCCGAAGTAATCGTGATGCCGCGCTCTTGCTCCTGAGCCATCCAGTCGGTCGTTGCTGCGCCGTCATGCACCTCACCGAGCTTGTGGCTCACGCCCGTGTAAAAAAGGATACGCTCGGTAGTCGTCGTCTTCCCGGCGTCAATGTGTGCGGAGATACCGATATTGCGATAGCGCTCGATGGGAGTCTTGCGTGCCACAGCCCTAACCTTGCCTTCCTGAATTTGCGATGCCTTGAAACTGCCGGCGTCGTACTAAGACTTTACAAATAAATCGAGCCCCTTTCAGGGCCCGACTTGGATTACGCCTGAAAGATCAGAAGCGATAGTGCGAGAACGCCTTGTTGGCTTCCGCCATGCGGTGCACTTCTTCACGCTTCTTCATCGCGGCGCCACGACCTTCGGCAGCCTCGAGCAGCTCGCCAGCCAGACGCTGGGCCATGGACTTCTCGGAGCGCTTACGGGCAGCCTCACGCAGCCAGCGCATGGACAGAGCCATACGACGAGCCGGGCGAACTTCAACCGGAACCTGGTAGTTGGCACCACCGACGCGACGGCTCTTCACTTCCACAACCGGGCGAACATTGCTCAGCGCAGCGGAGAACACTTCGAGAGGATCCTTGCCGTTACCCTTGGCAACGATGGTCTCAAACGCGCCATAAACGATACGCTCAGCGACGGACTTCTTGCCGCTTTGCATGATGGCATTGATAAACTTGGAAACATCCTGGCTCCCGAACTTGGGATCGGGCAGGACTTCCCGCTTGGGTACATCACGACGACGGGGCATGCTTGACTCTCGCTATTCTGTGATTGCCGACAATTAAGACTTTTTCGGGCGCTTCGCACCGTACTTCGAGCGGGACTGCTTACGATCCTTGACGCCTTGCAAGTCAAGGGAACCGCGAACGATGTGGTAACGCACACCCGGCAAGTCCTTAACCCGGCCACCACGAATCAGCACAACAGAGTGCTCCTGGAGGTTGTGACCTTCACCACCGATATAGGAGATCACCTCAAAGCCGTTGGTCAGACGAACCTTGGCCACCTTACGCAGCGCGGAGTTCGGCTTCTTCGGGGTGGTGGTGTAAACACGGGTGCAAACGCCCCGCTTTTGCGGGCATGCCTCGAGCGCAGGAACCTTGCTCTTGGAAACGGGCGCCTGCCGGCCCTTACGAACGAGTTGATTAATTGTTGGCATAGCTAAGAATTTCCCAAAACACCGAGGCGGCCCGCACGGACCGGCCCCGGATGGTTATTCCGGCTGCGACTGACTACGATTGGCCAGTCCGCAAAAAGAGGCCGGAGTATATCTTCCTCGTCAAGCTTTCGTCAACCGGGCAACTGCGCATTTTCGGTTTCGGAAGCTTCTGCTTGCGGCGCCCAGGCATGTCCTTCGCCCAGATCTTCACCTTCGGTCTGAGCCTTGCGGTTCCGGTGGTAAGCCAAACCGGTACCTGCCGGGATAAGACGACCGACAATAACGTTTTCCTTCAGGCCACGAAGTTCGTCGCGCTTGCCGAGAATTGCTGCTTCGGTCAGCACGCGGGTCGTTTCCTGGAAGGATGCTGCAGAGATAAAGGAGTCGGTAGACAACGACGCCTTCGTGATACCCAGCAGCAGGAAGTTGTAATTTGCGGGCAACTTGCCTTCGGCCGCCATCTTGTCGTTTTCGTCAAGAACTTCGGCACGCTCGACCTGCTCCTCGCGGATGAAACCGGTATCGCCCGGATCGGTAATCACAACGCGACGCAGCATCTGGCGAACGATCACCTCGATGTGCTTGTCGTTGATCTTCACGCCCTGCAGTCGGTACACGTCCTGCACTTCGTCGATGATGTAGCGGGCCAGCGCCTCGACGCCCTGCAAACGCAGGATGTCGTGGGGATCTGCGGGACCGTCGACGATCAGCTCGCCCTTGTTCACAACTTGACCGTCGTGAACCATGACGTGCTTGTCCTTGGGAATCAGGAACTCGTGGACCGCGCCATCCGGCTCGGTGATCACGAGACGCTGCTTGCCCTTGGTGTCCTTACCGAAGGAAACCGTACCGGTCACCTCGGCGAGCACGCCGGCATCCTTCGGAGCGCGGGCTTCGAACAACTCGGCCACACGCGGCAGACCGCCGGTAATGTCGCGAGTCTTGGCCGATTCCTGCGGGATGCGAGCGAGCACATCACCCACCGAAACCTGCTGGCCATCCTTCACGGTGATCAGCGAACCGACCTGGAAGGTGATGGACACGGCATGTTCGGTACCAGCGATGCGCACTTCCTCACCGGATTCGGTCAGCAGCTTGACCTGCGGACGCACGCCCTTCGAGGTACTTGCACCACGACGCTTGGCATCGATCACGACGAGGGTGGACAGACCGGTCACTTCGTCGATCTGCTTGGCGACGGTAACACCCTCTTCGACGTTCTCGAAGCGCACCACACCGGCGTACTCGGTGATGATCGGACGGGTGTGGGGATCCCACGTGGCGAGCTGCGTGCCGGCCTTGATGGAAACACCTTCGTCGATCGACAAAGTCGCGCCGTAGGGAATCTTGTGACGTTCGCGCTCACGACCCATTTCGTCGGTGATCAGGATTTCCGCGGAACGGGAAATAACGATCTTTTCGGCCTTGGCGTTCGACACGTAACGCATGTTCTGCGTAAAGCGGATCACACCAGCCGACTTTGCCTCGACGGAACTTGCAGCCGCTGCCCGGGACGCCGCACCACCCACGTGGAAGGTACGCATGGTGAGCTGGGTACCCGGCTCGCCGATCGACTGGGCGGCGATAACACCCACCGCTTCGCCGGCATTGACCATGGAACCACGGCCCAGGTCGCGGCCGTAGCACTTGCCGCACAGGCCGTAGCGCGTTTCGCAGGACAACGGGGTGCGCACGCGCACTTCGTCGATACCTTCGGCTTCGATCATGTCAACCATGTCTTCGTCGAGCATGGTACCTGCCTCGATCACGGTCGCCTGAGTCTCGGGATGAACCACGTCATCGGTCACCACACGACCCAGAATACGATCGCGCAGCGGCTCGACAACTTCACCACCTTCAACCAGCGCCTTCATCAGGAAGCCGCTCTTGGTGCCGCAGTCATCCTCGATAACGACCAGATCCTGCGTCACGTCCACCAGACGACGGGTCAGGTAGCCGGAGTTCGCGGTCTTCAGTGCCGTATCCGCCAGACCCTTACGAGCGCCGTGGGTCGAGATGAAGTACTGCAGAACGTTCAGACCTTCGCGGAAGTTGGTGGTAATCGGGGTTTCGATAATCGAGCCGTCCGGCTTCGCCATCAGACCCCGCATACCGGCCAGCTGACGGATCTGCGCAGCAGAACCCCGGGCACCGGAGTCGGCCATCATGTAGATGGAGTTGAACGACTCCTGCTTGACCGTCACGCCGTTGCGATCAACGACATCTTCCTGACCAAGCTGGTCCATCATCGCCTTGGCGACCTGGTCACCGGCACGACCCCAGATGTCCACCACCTTGTTGTAACGCTCGCCGTCAGTCACCAGACCGGAGGTGTACTGCTGGGCGATTTCCTTCACTTCCTGTTCGGCAGCGTGGATCAGCGGGTGCTTGAGAGCAGGCACCAGCATGTCCTTCACCGCGATGGAGATGCCGGCACGCGTGGCCAGACCGAAACCGGCCTGCATCAGCTTGTCGGCAAACACCACGGTGGCCTTCAAGCCACAACGACGGAAGGCCGCGTTGATCAGCTTGGAGATTTCCTTCTTCTTCAGCGGCTTCTGCAGCACGCTGAAGGGCAGGCCGGCAGGCAGAATCTCGGAGAGGATCGCACGACCGACGGTGGTCTCGTGGCGGGTGATCTTCTCGATGGACTCGCCCTCGGGGCCGAGGTCCCATTCCTTAAGACGGACGATGACCTTGGCGTGCAGGGAAACCTGGCCGGATTCGTAGGCGCGCTTGACTTCGCCCACGTCAGCGAAGGCCATGCCCTCGCCCTTGGCGTTCACTCCCTGGCGGGTCGCGTAGTACAGGCCCAGCACGATATCCTGCGACGGCACGATGATCGGCTCGCCGTTGGCGGGAGACAGTACGTTGTTGGAGGCCAGCATCAGCGTGCGGGCTTCCATCTGTGCTTCCAGCGACAACGGGACGTGAACGGCCATCTGGTCACCGTCGAAGTCGGCGTTGAACGCCACGCAAACCAGCGGATGCAGCTGGATCGCCTTGCCTTCGATAAGGACCGGCTCGAACGCCTGGATGCCCAGACGGTGCAGCGTCGGCGCACGGTTCAGCATGACCGGATGTTCGCGGATCACCTCTTCGAGGATGTCCCACACCACCGGCTCCTGACCTTCCACCATCTTCTTGGCCTGCTTGATGGTGGTCGCGAGACCCATCAGCTCGAGCTTGTTGAAGATGAAGGGCTTGAACAGCTCAAGCGCCATCAGCTTCGGCAGACCGCACTGGTGCAGCTTGAGCTGCGGACCCACGGTAATCACCGAACGGCCGGAGTAGTCCACCCGCTTGCCGAGCAAGTTCTGACGGAAACGACCGCCCTTGCCCTTGATCATGTCGGCCAGAGACTTGAGCGGACGCTTGTTGGCGCCGGTCATGGCCTTGCCGCGACGACCGTTGTCGAGCAGGGAGTCGACCGACTCCTGCAGCATCCGCTTTTCGTTGCGGACGATGATTTCCGGCGCCTTGAGCTCGAGCAGACGCTTCAGACGGTTGTTCCGGTTGATCACCCGACGATACAGATCGTTCAGGTCGGAGGTCGCAAAGCGGCCGCCGTCCAGCGGAACCAGCGGACGCAGATCCGGCGGCAGCACGGGCAGCACTTCGAGAATCATCCAGTCCGGCTTGATGCCGGAGGTCTGGAAGGCCTCGAGCACCTTGAGGCGCTTGGAGATCTTCTTGATCTTGGCTTCGGAGCCGGTGGTTTCCAGCTCGGAACGAAGCTTCTCGATTTCGTGCGGCAGATCCAGGCTGCGCAGCATCTCGCGGATGCCTTCAGCGCCCATCAGGGCGATGAAGTCGTCACCGTATTCTTCAACCTTGGCCAGATAGTCGTCTTCCGACAAGATCTGGGCACGGTTCATCGGGGTCATGCCGGGATCGGTGACCACGTAGGCTTCGAAGTACAGCACACGTTCGATGTCGCGCAGGGTCATGTCGAGCACCATGCCGAGACGGCTCGGCAGGCTCTTCAGGAACCAGATATGGGCAACGACCGAGGCCAGCTCGATGTGCGCCATGCGCTCGCGGCGAACCTTCGAGAGGGTTACTTCAACGCCGCACTTTTCGCAGATCACGCCACGGTGCTTAAGGCGCTTGTACTTGCCGCACAGGCACTCGTAGTCCTTGACCGGCCCGAAAATCTTCGCGCAGAAGAGACCATCACGTTCCGGCTTGAAAGTCCGGTAGTTGATGGTTTCGGGCTTCTTTACTTCGCCGTAGGACCAGGACCGGATCGTTTCCGGGGACGCCAGACTAATCGTGATGGCGTCGAACTCTTCCTCGTTCGGCAGGCTTTGCTTGAACAGATCAGCGAGCAAACTTTTCATCAATCACTCCATCCAGGGTGAGCACACATCTTCGAATCAACCACTCAGTAGCGGTCGAGATCGATATCGATGGCCAGAGAGCGAATTTCCTTGACCAGCACGTTGAAGGATTCCGGCATGCCGGCATCGATCTTGTGCTCGCCCTTGACGATGTTTTCATACACCTTTGTCCGGCCGGTCACGTCATCCGACTTGACCGTCAGCATTTCCTGCAGGGTGTACGCAGCACCGTAGGCTTCCAGCGCCCACACTTCCATTTCCCCGAAACGCTGACCACCGAACTGCGCCTTACCGCCCAGCGGCTGCTGGGTGACAAGCGAGTACGGGCCAGTGGAACGGGCGTGCATCTTGTCATCGACCAAGTGATGCAGCTTCAGCACATGCTTGTAGCCAACCGTCACCTGACGCTCGAAGGGCTCGCCGGTACGACCGTCGAACAGGTTCACCTGACCACCCGCTGGCAAACCAGCCAGCTCCAGCATGCCCTGAATCTCGGACTCTTCGGCACCGTCGAACACCGGCGTTGCAAAGGGAACACCCTTGCGCAGGTTCTGGGCCAGTTCGAGCACTTCGGTGTCGTTGAACTCGTTGAGATCTTCCGGCTTGCCACTACCGTTATAGATCTCTTCGAGGAAACCCCGCACCTCATCTGCGCTCGCCTTGGCGCGCATCATCTTGTCGATCTTGTTGCCAAGACCCTTGGCGGCCCAACCCAGGTGGGTTTCGAGGACCTGACCGATGTTCATCCGGGAAGGCACACCCAGCGGATTCAGCACGATATCCATCGGCGTGCCGTCTTCCATGTACGGCATGTCTTCGACGGGAACGATCTTCGAGACCACACCCTTGTTACCGTGACGACCGGCCATCTTGTCGCCAGGCTGCAGGCGACGCTTGACGGCCAGGTAGACCTTGACCATCTTCTGGACGCCCGGCGGCAGCTCATCGCCCTGCGTGAGCTTCTTCTTCTTGGCCTCGAAAGCCAGGTCGAAGTCCTTGCGGGTCTTTTCGAGGGACTCGCGGACGGACTCCATCTGACCGGCAAGACCTTCGTCGGCCATGCGGATGTCGAACCAGTTGTAGTGCTCGAGACCGTCCAGGTAATCCTTGGTGATCGGCGCGCCCTTGGCGAGACGCTTCGGACCGCCATTGGCAGGCTGACCCATGATCAGACGTTCGATCCGCTCGAAGGCGTCGCGCTCGACGATCCGCATCTGGTCAGCCAGGTCGGTCTTGAAGCCGCGCAGCATGTCGTCGATGATCGACTGGGCACGTTTGTCGCGCTCGATACCTTCGCGGGTGAACACCTGCACATCAATGACGATGCCGTTCATGCCGGAGGGCACGCGCAGTGAGGTGTCCTTAACGTCGGAGGCCTTCTCGCCGAAAATTGCGCGCAGCAGCTTCTCTTCAGGGGTCAGCTGGGTTTCGCCCTTCGGCGTTACCTTGCCGACCAGCACGTCACCAGCTTCGACTTCAGCACCGATGTAAACGATGCCGGACTCATCCAGACGGGACAGCTGGCCTTCGCCCAGCGACGCGATGTCGCGGGTGATTTCCTCGGGTCCAAGCTTGGTGTCACGGGCAACAACCGTCAGTTCCTCGATGTGGATCGAGGTAAAGCGGTCATCGGCCACCACGCGTTCGGAGATCAGGATCGAGTCTTCGAAGTTGTAGCCGTTCCACGTCATGTAAGCGACCAGCATGTTCTGGCCGAGGGCCAGCTCACCCATGTCGGTGGAAGCACCGTCGGCAATCACGTCGCCGCGGGAAACGATGTCGCCAACCTTCACAACCGGACGCTGGTTGATGTTCGTGTTCTGGTTCGAACGCGTGTACTTGATCAGGTTGTAGATATCGACGCCGACTTCGCCGGAGTAGGTTTCCGCGTCATGCACACGGATCACGATCCGGTTGGCATCGACGTAGTCCACGATACCGCCACGACGGGCCTGCTCGGCCGTACCCGAGTCAACCGCCACCGTGCGCTCGATGCCGGTGCCGACGAACGGCTTTTCCGGACGCAGACAGGGAACCGCCTGACGTTGCATGTTGGCGCCCATCAGTGCCCGGTTCGCATCGTCATGCTCAAGGAACGGGATCAGGGAGGCTGCCACAGACACGATCTGGCCCGGCGCGATGTCCATGTACTGAACGGTGTCGGCGGTCGCCAAGGTGAATTCACCCTTGTTACGGCAGGACACCAGATCGCCGGTGAGACGGCCGGTTGCATCCACTTCCGCGTTCGCCTGGGCGATCACGTACTGGCCTTCTTCGATCGCCGACAGGAAGTCGATCTGCTCGGTGACGGAGCCTTCGGACACCTTGCGGTACGGCGTTTCGAGGAAGCCGTACTTGTTGGTGCGGGCAAACAGCGCCAGGGAGTTGATCAGACCGATGTTCGGGCCTTCCGGCGTTTCGATAGGACAGACACGACCGTAGTGCGTCGGATGTACGTCACGCACTTCAAAGCCGGCACGCTCGCGAGTCAGACCGCCCGGTCCAAGAGCCGAAACACGGCGCTTGTGGGTGATCTCGGCCAGCGGGTTGGTCTGGTCCATAAACTGCGACAGCTGGCTGGAACCGAAGAATTCCTTGATCGCCGCGCTGATGGGCTTGGCATTGATCAGGTCATGCGGCATCAGGTTGTCGCTCTCGGCCTGGCCGAGGCGTTCCTTGACGGCGCGCTCGACACGCACCAGACCGGCACGGAACTGGTTTTCAGCAAGTTCGCCGACAGAACGCACACGACGGTTGCCGAGGTGATCGATGTCGTCGATTTCGCCGCGGCCATTGCGCAACTCAACCAGCACACCGACAACGGCCAGCAGGTCGTCGTTCGACAGCGTGCCCGGACCTTCGCCGCCCTTCGGACCGACGGTGGCGTAGAGACGCTTCTGCCAGTCGGGGGACTTGTCGTCCAGCTTTTCCGGGTAGGCGCGACGGTTGAACTTCATGCGGCCGACGACCGACAGGTCGTAACGCTCGGGCAGGTAGAACAGGCCCTGGAACAATGCCTCGACGGCATCTTCCGTAGGCGGCTCGCCCGGACGCATCATGCGGTAGATCGCCACGCGCGCAGCCCACTGATCGGCAGTTTCGTCGATGCGCAGGGTCTGGGAAATGTGGGGACCACGATCCAGGTCGTTCAGATACAGGGTCGTGAAGTCGGTCACGCCAGCATCGCGGAGCTTGTCGAGGACATCCTCGGTAATCTCTTCGTTGGCGCGTGCAACCAGTTCACCGTCGGGACTGACCACGTTGGTGGCGAGAACGCGACCAAGCAGGAACTCGTCATTGACGGTGACCATATCGATGCCGGCCTGGGCCAGGTCACGGATATGCTTGGCGGTGATCCGCTTGTCCTTGGTCACGATGACCTTGCCGGACGCATCGACCACATCGAACTTGGCCATGTCGCCACGCAGGCGATCCGGCACGAGACCGAACTGGGCGCCGTCTTCGAGGAGGCTGAACTTCTCGAAGTCATGGAACGTGGACAGAATTTCTTCCGGCGTCATCCCGATGGCCTTCAGCAGGATGGTCACCGGCATCTTGCGGCGACGGTCCACGCGGAAGTAGAGGTAGTCCTTCGGATCGAACTCGAAGTCCAGCCAGGAACCACGGTAAGGAATGATCCGTGCAGAGAACAGCAACTTGCCGGAGGAGTGCGTCTTGCCACGGTCGTGCTCGAAGAACACACCAGGCGAACGGTGCAGCTGGGATACGATAACCCGCTCGGTACCGTTAACGACGAAGGAGCCGTTGTTGGTCATGAGCGGAATTTCGCCCATGTACACTTCCTGCTCCTTGACTTCCTTGATGGTTTCCTTGGCTGCTTCCTTGTCCAGGATCACCAGGCGAACCCGGGCGCGCAGGGGCGACGCAAAGGTCAGGCCGCGCTGCTGGCATTCCTTGACATCGAAAGCCGGCTCACCGAGATTGAATTGCACGAATTCCAGCCGAGCGTTGCCGCTGTGGCTGGAAATCGGAAAGATGGAATTGAAGGCAGCCTGGAGGCCCTGATTCGCCCGCACCGCCGGCAGAGTATCTGCCTGCAGAAAGGACGCGTAGGATTCAAGCTGAGTGGCCAGCAGATAAGGCACATTCTTTACAGCTGCGCGCTTGGCGAAGCTTTTACGGATGCGCTTTTTCTCGGTGTAGGAGTACGCCATAGATGCTCCGGGTCAGAGAAGTCGGACGTCAGAAGACAAAAGACAGCATTTCAGACGCTTGATTCAACGCAAATTGCGCTTTAACCTGCGTCGAACGCTCTTTTTTGTCGTCTAGGGCCAGAGTGATACGAACTGCAGAAAACAGAAAGCGCAAAAGGGCCGATGCCAAACTGGCATCAGCCCCCTGCACGAAGCCGAAATTACTTGATTTCGACCTTGGCGCCGGCATCCTCAAGTTGCTTCTTGAGTGCATCGGCATCAGCCTTCGGAATAGCTTCCTTGACGGGCTTCGGAGCGCCATCAACGAGGTCCTTGGCTTCCTTCAGGCCCAGGCCGGTAACGGCGCGGACAACCTTAATCACTTCAACCTTCTTTTCGCCGGCGGCCAGCAGCACGACGGTGAATTCGGTTTGCTCTTCAACAGCAGCGGCAGCAGCGCCAGCGCCCGGACCAGCAACAGCCAGGGAAGCGGCGGAAACGCCAAACTTCTCTTCAAAAGCCTTGACCAGCTCGTTCAGTTCGATAACGGTCAGCGCGCTAACGGCTTCGATGATGTCTTCTTTGGTAATTGCCATCTCAAAATACTCCAGATCTAATTTCGTATGAGTTGCCAGGAACCGACCAGTTAGGCCGTGGCTTCTTCTTCACGTTGCTTGGCGATCGCAGCCAGGACGCGGGCAAAGCCGGACACCGGTGCCTGCATGACGCCCAGCAGCTTGGCGAGCAGTTCTTCACGGCTCGGGATCGACGCGAGGGCTTGAACACCCGCTTTGTCAAGCACCTGGCCAGCGTAGGAACCCGCCTTCAGCACCAGCTTGTCGTTGGTCTTGGCGAAATCAGCCAGAACCCGGGCAGCTGCCACGGGATCAGCAGAGATGCTGTAAATCAGCGGGCCGGTCATTTCGTCGGACAGACCGGCGAAAGGCGTACCTGCCACAGCGCGGCGAGCCAGGGTGTTCTTCAGCACGCGCAGATAAACGCCAGACTCACGAGCCTTCGCACGCAGCACGGTGAGGTTACCCACCGCCAGGCCTGCGTATTCGGCCACGACGATCGTCTGGGCGTTCGCTACTTGTGCCGACACCTCAGCCACTACGGCTTTTTTGTCGTCGAGATTCAGACTCAAAGTCTTTCCTCCTATCAAGTCAACACGCGATGAAAAGTCCATCGCACCTACGGCGACCTGGATCAGGAGCTTTGCGCCTCGCAGGAAACGAAGCGCGGAAATCCTGTTCTGGAACACCGTCTACGCAGGTTTTCGATGATTAAGCGGATGGGGCTTGCACCCTCGGCCGCGCCTGCGGTCTTTGACGATCCGGCTGATTACCCTGCGGCAGTCAGCCGGCCCAAAGTTCTTATTGCTGCTGGCCGCTCAGAGTGGCGGGTTCCACGCGGACACCGGCGCCCATGGTGGACGACACGGCAACCTTGCGCAGATACACACCCTTGGCAGCAGCGGGCTTGGCCTTGACCAGCGCGTCGATCAGGGCAGCAACGTTCTGTTGCAGCGCTTCGACGGTGAAGGACGCACGACCCACGGTAGCGTGGATCAGACCGCCCTTGTCGGTACGGTACTGAACCTGACCAGCCTTGGCATTCTTCACTGCGGTGGTGACGTCCATCGTCACGGTGCCGACCTTCGGGTTCGGCATCAGGCCGCGGGGGCCGAGGATCTGACCGAGGGCGCCAACGACGCGCATGGCATCCGGAGTGGCGATACACAGGTCGAAATCGATGGTGCCGCCCTTGACTTGTTCAGCCAGATCGTCAAAACCAACCACGTCAGCGCCAGCTGCACGGGCAGCTTCAGCCTTGTCGCCCTGGGCGAACACGGCAACGCGAACGCTCTTGCCGGTACCGGCGGGCAAAACCACCGAACCACGCACCAGCTGGTCCGACTTCTTGGCATCAACGCCGAGGTTGACGGCGATATCCACGGACTCGTCGAACTTGGCGGTGGCGGACTCCTTGACCAGCGTCAGCGCTTCGGTCAGGGCGTAGGACTTGTTGCGATCAACCTTGGCACGCAGGGCCTGAACGCGCTTGGAAAGCTTTGCCATGATTACAGGCCCTCCACGGTAATGCCCATGCTGCGCGCAGAGCCAGCGATGGTACGAGCAGCAGCGTCGAGATCGGCTGCGGTGAGATCCTTGATCTTGACCTTGGCGATTTCTTCGCACTGGGCCTTGGTGATCGAACCAACCTTGTCGGTATGGGGCTTCGGGGAACCCTTCTGGATACCGGCAGCCTTCTTGATCAGAACAGTCGCGGGGGGCGACTTCATCACGAAGGTGAAGCTCTTGTCTGCAAACGCAGTGATCACAACCGGGATCGGCAGGCCGGGTTCAAGACCCTGGGTCTGTGCGTTGAACTCCTTGCAGAACTGCATGATGTTCAGGCCGCGCTGACCAAGAGCCGGGCCGATCGGGGGGCTGGGGTTGGCTTTGCCTGCAGGAACCTGCAGCTTGATGTAGCCAATGATTTTCTTTGCCATCAGGCAACTCCTTATCGAGTGTTAGCGCACGGCGGGTAAGGCCGCGCTCCTCTGCCCTTGCGGGCTGAAAACGGGGCGCTGATTGCGCCCCACTGCAATCAGGTTTTTTCGACCTGACCAAAATCCAGCTCAACCGGCGTCGCACGACCAAAGATGGTCACGGACACACGGATTTTGCTCTTTTCATAGTTCACGTCTTCGACGGAACCATTGAAATCGGTAAACGGACCTTCCTTGACGCGAACCATCTCACCAACCTCAAACAGCACTTTCGGACGCGGCTTGTCCACGCCTTCCTGCATCTGCTGCATGATCTTGGCGACTTCCTTTTCGGAAATCGGCGTCGGCTTGTTGGCAGTACCGCCGACAAAGCCCGTGACCTTCGGAGTCGACTTGATGAGATGCCAACTGTCGTCGTTCATCTCCATCTCCACCAGCACATAGCCGGGGAAGAACTTCCGCTCAGTAATGCTCTTCTGACCGTTCTTCATCTCGATCACTTCCTCTACAGGAACGAGAATCTGACCGAAGAAATCCTGCATGCCTGCACGGGTGATACGCTCGACGAGCGCGCGCTGCACCGACTTCTCAAAGCCGGAATAGGCGTGTACTACGTACCAACGCTTGCTCATGATTTTTTCCAGCCCAGAATCAGGTCGTAGAGAGCCCATTCGAGCGTCTTGTCAGTAACCCACAGGAAGAGCGCCATAATCACCACGAAGGCGAAGACGATACCGGTGGTCTGGAAGGTTTCCTTGCGGGACGGCCACGCAACTTTCTTGGTTTCTGCAACAGTTTCGTTGGCAAAAACAGCAAAACGCTGCCCGGACTCGGTTTTCCAAGCCACGGCAGCGCAAAGGGCAACGCCTGCGAGAACAGAAAGAACACGCAGAACCATCGCCTGCTCAGAAAGCAGATAGAAGCCCACAACGCCGGCCACCAGTAGAACCAGTGCCAGCGCAAACTTGATTTTGTCGGCCATTGAAAACTTGCGTCCGAATGAAACGTGGCAGGGGCAGAGGGAATCGAACCCCCAACCTTCGGTTTTGGAGACCGACGCTCTGCCAGTTGAGCTATACCCCTGCAGCAGAGACTATAAAACGCCTCGCGGGAGCGAGACGTTTTATACACACCTATCGATATTACTCGATAATTTTGGCAACGACACCGGCGCCGACGGTACGACCGCCTTCACGGATGGCGAAGCGCAGACCTTCTTCCATGGCGATCGGAGCAATCAGCTTGACGGTCATGGAGATGTTGTCGCCCGGCATAACCATCTCGGTGCCTTCCGGCAGGGAGATCGAACCCGTCACGTCCGTGGTACGGAAGTAGAACTGGGGACGGTAGTTATTGAAGAACGGGGTGTGACGGCCGCCCTCTTCCTTCGACAGCACATACACTTCACCGGTGAAGTGGGTGTGCGGCTTGATGGAAGCCGGCTTGCACAGCACTTGACCGCGCTGCACATCTTCACGCTTGGTGCCACGCAGCAGCACGCCCACGTTGTCGCCAGCCTGACCCTGATCCAGCAGCTTGCGGAACATTTCCACGCCGGTACAGGTCGTCTTGACGGTCGGCACGATACCAACGATTTCGCACTCTTCGCCAACCTTGACGATGCCGCGCTCAACACGACCGGTCACCACAGTGCCGCGGCCGGAAATGGAGAATACGTCTTCGATCGGCAGCAGGAACGGCAGATCCACAGCGCGCTCAGGCGTCGGGATGTAGCTGTCCAGAGCAGCAGCCAGGCGGAAGATCGACGGCTCGCCGATTTCGGACTGATCGCCTTCCAGAGCCTTCAGGGC
>NZ_SDKK01000012.1:74355-106820 GCF_008107625.1 Zoogloea oleivorans | reverse complement strand
GCAAATTTTTCCTTAGCCATATCATCAACCCCGCAAAAAAATCAGGAAATCGGAACACTTAGCATGAGTTGTCGCACCAGAGATTTATGGTGCCCATGGGCAGGATTGAACTGCCGACCTCTCCCTTACCAAGGGAGTGCTCTGCCACTGAGCTACATGGGCCTCACACACTCAAACTGGAGCGGGTGAAGGGAATCGAACCCTCGTCATAAGCTTGGAAGGCTTCTGCTCTACCATTGAGCTACACCCGCTTTACAACGCTGCGACTCACAATCACCACTCTCGTTACCGCAACTCACGGACGGAGCTCACAACTAAAACTTGGTGGAGGGAGAAGGATTCGAACCTTCGAAGGCAGTGCCGTCAGATTTACAGTCTGATCCCTTTGGCCACTCGGGAATCCCTCCAAACGAGCGCGCATTATAGGCAGCCCTTTTAGCCTTGTCAAACACTATTGGCGTTTTTCTTTTTGTGTCTGTGCTGTAATAGAAATGTCTAACGGTGGGCAACACCGGAACGGGAGCCAAGCATGAATCAGGATCTACTTGTCGAAGCAGTTCTGGCCAGCGGCGTGGTGCTGCCCGCACCAGGCCCAGGCTTTCTCAGGCTGCAAGCCGCAGCAGCGGACGAGAATGCCGGACCGAGGGAGCTTGCCGCAGCGGTAAGCCAGGACCCAGCCATAACCGGTGCCTTGCTGCGCGTCGCCAACTCCCCCGTATTCAGGCCACGCAGCGCTCCGCGCTCGGCACAGGAAGCGATCACCATGCTGGGGCGCACCCGGACTCTGGCCACCGCCGCCAGCACGGCTCTCAGGAACCAGGGCTCGGGCCTCGACGACAAGGCCATTGAGGCCCTGTGGGCGGCCAGCGCCCGGGCGGCGGATCTTACTTATGCAGTGTGCCGCGCGACACCTTTCAAGGGGCTGGCTGACACAGCCTATCTGGCAGCACTGATGCAGGACGCGGGAATTGCAGTGCTGCTGCGCCGCGCCCCGGAACATGCCGTGCTCTTCCACTGCACGGGTTGCGCCCTTGAAGCAGGAGCCCGCGCCCTGGACGTACTGACAGGCTCCGACCACACCGCAGCCGGCTTTCTGGTGGCGCGCAACTGGAAGCTCCCGGTGGAAGTCTGCGAAGCCATCCGCGCCCATCACGAACCGGCGATGGCCCTGCGACTGGGGGACAGCGCCCGACGGATTGCCCTGCTGCTCGCCACCGGAAGACGGCTCCGCGACGGCCTATCGCCGGACTGGACAGACTGGGCCGAACCCGTGGAAGCGGAACTGGGACTTACCGAGGCCGCCCTCGACCAGATATCCGCCGACGAACATTAAACGGGGCGATCAGTGGCGGGATGCCCCTGCCAGAAGACACCCTGCGCCCACGAAGATGGCGCCGAACATCCGGTTTTGCAGTACCACGGCCCGGCGATCCCTCACGCGATTGCGGAAGCGGCCGGCCAGCAACGCGTAACCGGACATCACCGCCACGTCGATGCTGAACATGGTGATCCCGATGACCAGAAACTGGATCGCCTTGGGGGCCGCGGGATCGATGAACTGGGGAACCAGCGCCGCGATGAAGACAATCGCCTTCGGATTCCCCAAATTAACCAGGATGCCCTGCCGGTAGAAGCCGCTCTTCAAGGCCTCATCCATCGGCGACGCGCCCTCCTCCCCGACCGGCGACCTCCATTTCTGCACGCCCAGCCACACCAGATAAGCCGCCCCTGCCAGCTTGACGGCCAGAAAAGCGTTTTCCGACGCGGCCAGCAGCGCGCCAAGACCAAGCGCAACCAGCGACAACTGCAGGAGCAAGGCCGTCTGCAAACCAAGAATTGCCGCCAGCGCGTGCCGGTAGCCGTGG
This sequence comes from Zoogloea oleivorans, assembly GCF_008107625.1. Taxonomy (GTDB): domain Bacteria; phylum Pseudomonadota; class Gammaproteobacteria; order Burkholderiales; family Rhodocyclaceae; genus Zoogloea; species Zoogloea oleivorans. The sequence continues at coordinate 104,955 of NZ_SDKK01000012.1, read as the reverse complement.
CGCAGACCGACGCTCATGCTGAGCACTGCGCCCGGACCGGGTGAAAGCGCGACCACCAGCGTCGCGGCGAGAAAACCCAACCAGAGATGAAGAGACATGAGGTAGTCAGCCAGCGTCGTCGGCGCTCAGACGGAAACGCACCGGCACGACCACCGACGCCTCCACCGCCTCACCGCCACGCCGGGCCGGAACAAAGCGCCAGTGCCAGACGGCGGTGACGGCCGCTTCGTCAAGCGAGTCATGGCCCGCGCTCTCTTTCAGCTTGACCGCAATGGGGATGCCCTCGGCGGACACCCGCACGTCGAGACGAACGGTGCCCTCCAGGCCACGCCGACGGGCCATCATCGGATAACCGGGCTTGGGATTGTCCAGGTAGCTCGCCCCGAAACTGGGTGGTGAGTAACTGGCGCCGCTTGCCGCGCTCGCCACTTGGGCAGGAGCTGGCGTCACCGGCCCGCTGGCCACCGGCGCATGGGCGACAGCGGTGGCATGAGCTGCAACGACCGCCGGGGCGCTCAGGATGGCCGGAGCAGGATGCTCGCTGCGCGCATCGGCAACGATGCGCGGCAGTGGGGCCGAGACAGGCTCCGGCCGGGCTTGCGCCTTCACCGGACGCGGCGGCTCGGGTAGCGCCTGCCGGGACTGCGCTGGCGCGACGCGGGGGGGTTCGGGCTTTTTCTCCGGAAGCGCTTCCGGCACCAGGCGAGCCTCCAGCAGAGGCTGCGCTGCTGGCACCGGCGCATGACTCGCTCCGCCAAAACCGAGCAGCAGGCCATGCGCCAGAATCGACGCCCCCATCGCGTACAACAGCCCCCGATCAGTCATCACAAGGCCATGCGCACCGCCAGCCGCAGACTGCGAGGCTCGGACGGGTGGGAGTGGAGATCGGCAACGGGCGCGGTTTCGGTTTTCAACTGGGACTCGTAGTAGTAATCGATGTCGCTGAGCTGGCGGTCGAACAGGTTCAACACATCCAGCGACAGCGTAATGTGCCGGTCGACACGGTAACCGACCTTAAGATTGGTCAAGATCGAGGATGCGGATCGTACCGAATTGTCCTCGATCAGTGGACGGGAGCCAAAGTATCTCATCCGCAGGCCGCCAAACCAGCGATCGCCCGTATCGAGCGTCACGCCCAGGGAGGCGACCCTGGCAAGGGCCCCGGGGATACGACTGCCGCCCCCCTCATCGACCCGAAAACGGGCGCTCGACACGGCGACATCCGCATCCACCGCCAGCCCGGACAGGGGCGTCCAGTGAGTCGTCCACTCCACGCCCTGGCGGCGGGACGGACGACTCGGCTCGGTGATACCGGCATCACCCACAAAAAGCAGCTCCGAGGCGACATCAAGCCGCCACAGGGCCAGGGTCGTCAGCCAGCCCGAGGCCAGCGCACTGCGAAGACCAAGCTCCGTCCCGCGCGCACGAACCAGCGGCCTGACCCGTTCCACCAGGCCAGCGTAGTCGGCACTGCGCGGATCGGGATTGACGCGAATCGTCGCACCGCGGCCATCGTTGCTGTGAAAACCATGGCCGTAGTTGGCGTAAAACTCGGTCTGCATCCACGGTCCGAGAACGACGCCGAACTTGGGAGCGGCGATAAAGGCAGCGGCCTGCCCGCTATTAGCCGGCGTATCACTGCTCACGTCGAAACGGTACTGGTCAGCGCGCAAGCCGAGCGTGGTGCGTAGCGTGTCCCGCCACTGTACCCGCGCTTCACCGAAAAGCCCGAAGCTGGTCTGCTCGACACGGTCGTCGCGCACCGTGGTGTAGCGCTGGCGGGCTTCGGCAAGAAAAAGTCCGCTCTTGCCGATATGGTCGTGCCGGAACTGGCTGCCAAGCACCCACTCCACAGGCCGCCCGGACCAGTCGGCAAACCAGGTATGGCTAGCTGTCGCACCGAGAATCTGGCGCCGGTCGAGCTGCTCGAACTGATCACCGCGCAGCGGGTTGTCGAGGGCATAGGTGAAGTTGGAAAAGAGATCGAGCCGGTAGTCGATCAGGTAGGCGGCGGCCCGCGACCGCCCCGCCGCGTCACTCCTCGCCCATTCTGCCGACAGGCTGGACCGGCTCGTCTTGCCACCGCTGGTCGGGTCGAGACTGCCGAAACGGTCGATGAAACCATTGTCGACGGCCCGCCGGGGCACCTGGTCGGTCGCCGTCCAGGCTGACTGGTAGGCCATCGCCGTGGCCGACCAGCCGTTGTCGACCGTGCCCGCAGACAGGCGCAGCACGGCGTTGAGCTTGCGCAGATTCTCTCGCTGGCCCCACGGACCATTGTTGTACGCCACCTCGACAGCCCCCAGCAGTACCGGGCCATTCTCCGGAAGGAGGCGTGAGCCGGCAGCCAGCAGGCGCGTGTACTGATGCGGCCCGAACTCCGCCTGCATAAAACGGCGGGACAGACTGCGACGATAGTCAATGTGGGTGGCCCCCGCCGCCGAAAAATCCCCCTCCTCTGCGTAGTACGGCCCCTTGCGGTAACGCAGGCTGGAAACCAGTTCAGGGATCAGGAAGTTGAGATCGGTGTACCCCTGCCCGTGGGCGTGGGTCGGCATGTTCACCGGCATGCCCATCAGCCAGGTGGCGAAGTCGGTGCCGTGATCGAGGTTAAAGCCGCGCAGGTAATACTGATTGGCCTTGCCGTCGCCACTGTGCTGGGACACGATCAGGCCCGGCACCGCCTCGAGCACTTCGGCCGGACGCAGCAAGGGCCGGGTTTCAAGCTGATGCGTCGTCAGCACGCCTTCGGTGGCGCTCACGGCCGCGCCGATCAGATCCGCCGGCCCGACCCGTACCTCGACAACATCCAGGGTCGGTACGCCGTCAGCCATCACCTGGCCGGCAACCCCCACAAACGCCGCAACAAGAGCAAACGCGCGCAACGCCATCAGCACCGCAACGCTCTTCTACCCCGCAACCTGGCTGGCCACGCCACGTGGTCGGGCAAGACGCACACCCAGAACAAAGCTCGCCAAAACCACCCCGATCACCGCAGCACCAAGCAGCAACTCCTTGCCCTCGCCCCACGCCGCGATGCCGGGCAGGACCATCCGGGCAATGCCGTAGGCGGCCACCAGCAGGCTCATGCCCCCCACCGCCAAGGCCATCACGCGCGACGCCACACGGGCGGAATCATCGGCCCGGGCAATCAGCCGGGCGATCCAGAAACCGTTGGCGCCGTCCGCCAGCAACATGCCGAACATGAACACAAAACCCAGGCTGACCGCGTGCAGCCACCCACCAGCCTGTACGCCAGCCACCGCAAACAGCGCGGCCTGACTCACCGTATCGAATGACAAGGCAAACAGCGCGCCCACCAGCGCCACGCCACCCGGATGGGTAACCTGCCCGAGACGCCCCAGCCAGCGGCCCTTGAGCCCCACCGGATGCACCATTTCGTGCGTTTCGGCAGCGAATACCGCACGCAAATTGAGCACACCAAGCAGGACCAGGAAGGCAATCGAAATCCATGCGCCCGATAACTCCAGCCATTCCGGCGGCGTCCAGCCCTGCGACAGCAGGCTGACCGCCAGCGCAATCGCCAGCACCACCGCCCCGTGGCCAAGAGAGAACAAGGTCCCACAGAAACGCGCCAGACCCGGGTTGGTCCGGGCGTTGTAGCGCGTCAGGCCGTCAATGGTGGCCAGATGGTCAGCGTCGAAACCGTGCTTGAGGCCAAGCACGAACACCAGCAGGACGAGGGCGAGGCTGTCGGTTGGCAAGGCAGTCATGGGATCGGCTGGCACGCGCGTATGAAGAAGTTATTTTAGTTCATACAAAATCCATGCCAAGCAAAAAACACCGTTCCATCAAGCTGTCGCCACGGACGGATGGCAAGCGTCCTGCCAGAACGCAGCCCGATCGCAAACCATGCTTGCCCTACATCCACTGGGTGACAGCGGATCGCACTCACCCCGCCAACGGCAGGCGCAGCACGAACTCGGCACCGCCGTCGGCATGATTGGCGGCCAACAGCTTGCCGCCGTGACGTTCGACGATACCGTAGCTGATCGACAGCCCCAGCCCGGTTCCGCTCCCCACCGGTTTGGTGGTGAAGAAGGGATCGAAGATATGCGCCAGATGGCGGGCCTCGATACCCGGCCCGTTGTCGTGGAAACGCAGCACCACGTCCGCCCCCTCGACCACGCCGGCAATTTCGAGCCGCGCCGCGCCTTGCTCCGCCGTCGCATCGCAGGCGTTCTGGACCAGATTCATCACCACCTGCTGGATCTGTCCCGATGAACCGATCACCGGCAAGCTGTCCGGCAAGGTCACCGTCACCGTGAAACGCTCCGGCGCGGCCTTGCAGACCCAGCTCACCGAACGCTCGACCACCGTCACCAGATCGAAGCGAACGCTCTCCTCCCGGTCCAGCGCCGAGAAGCGTTTGAGGCCATCCACGATGTCGCGGGTCCGCTCGGCCCCCTCGATGGTGCCTTCGATGAGCGGATCCAGATCGCCAAGGATGCGGTCGATGCGCAGGCGCTCGCGCAATGCCAGCAGCGCCTCAGGCGGCTCCCCGCTGTGCACGGCCGCCAGGTATTCGCCGAGCCGGGCCGCGTAGCGCTTCAGCGCATGGGTATTGCCAAGGATGAAGCTGATCGGGTTGTTGAGCTCATGGGCCACCCCCGCCACCAGCCGCCCAAGCGAAGCCATCTTCTCGGAATGCAGAAGCTGCTGCTGGGTGCGCTTCAGGTCGTCGTGAGCCTGACGCAGCGCCGAGTAAGCCTTGCGCAGCTCGCCCACCGGCCGGCCGGTGACCACCACCCCCAGCGACTTGCCCACCGACGAATAGCGCGGTGTGCAGTTGAGCGATACCGGCACTGCACTGCCATCGGCGGCCCGCAGGGCCAGCTCGCAATCGTGCACCGGCGCATCGCTGCGCAGGGCGAAGAGGCCCTTCGCCACGCCCACCGCCGCCGGGTCGGCGAGCAGATCGAAGAACAGGCTGCCGCGCAGTTCATCCAGCGAGCGACCGGTGAACACCTCCAGAGAACGGTTCACATCCTCGATGCGTCCGCCCCGGTCGCACACCACCAGAATGTCGGAAATGGAGGTCAGCACCGACAGGATGAAACCCTGACTCTCCTCCAGCCGGGCGTTCTTCTCCTCCAGCGCCACCTCGTACTGGAGCAGGTCGGAATAGACCTCGTCCATCTTCTGGATCACATCGATCCACGCCCCCTCACCCACGCCCTCCGGCGCCGCGGCCAGCAGGGCGGTGGAATCGGGCAGCAGACGCTCCGGGTTGCTCATGGCTCAGCTGCGCGGACGGTAGTGACCATGGGGATGGCTGTGTCCGTCCGCGTGAGAATGCGAATGCGGCTGACTGCGGAATTCGGCCGTCACCAGGTTGAGCGCGCCGTGGCGGATGCCCGGCTTGGCGATCAACGCCTCGGCAAAGGCCTGCACCTCGCTGGTCGGGCCGCGCAGGATCACGCTCTCCATGCAATTGTCGTGATCCAGATGAGCATGCAGTGTGGCCACGCACAGGTCGTGGTGTTCATGCTGGTCCTGCGTAACCCGCTCGGCCAGCTCGCGCTCGTGGTGGTTGTACACGTAGGACAGGTTGGCGATGCAGTGGCTCGCCTCCTCGCTGGCCAGGCGACGCGCTTCGATCTGGGCGCGCAGGATGTCGCGCACCGCCTCGGAACGGTTGGAGTACCCCCGCGCCGCAATCAGCGCGTCGAACTCGCGGGCCAGGTCTTCGTCGAGGGAAATGGTGAAGCGTTCCACGGGGCACTCCGGACAGGATCAATCGGCCCATTCTGCCTGCGCCCATGACACGGGCGCAATCGTCCCCCCTCCGCCCTCGCTGCACTGCGATAATCAGGGCTTCTCCGACCTGCCCCCTCCAAGGATTCACCCATGGCCCGCATCCTCATCGATCTGCCCGAGCACTTCCTGTTCTCCACCGAAGTGCCGATCTACATCACCCACATCAACAAGGCCCAGCACCTCGACAACGCCGCCCTCATCGCCCTGCTGTCGGAAGCCCGCGTGCGCTTCTTCCGCTCCTTCGGCTACGACGAACTGGACGTGGAAGGGGTCGGCATCGTGGTCGCCGACGCCGCGCTGCAGTACAAGTCCGAAGCCTTTCACGGCGAAACCCTGGTCTTCTCGATGGCCCCCGCCGACTTCAACAAATACGGCTTCGACCTGATGTGGCGCGTAGCCGACAAGGCCAGCGGCCGCGAAGTGGCCCGCGGCAAAATGGGCATCCTGTTCTTCGATTACGCCGCCAAGCGGGCCGCCGGCATCCCCGAAGCCTTCCGGATCAAGATAGGCGCACCGGCCGTTGTGGCGTAAGCCCGGGCCTCAGACCTTCAGATCCACCTGCTGCAGCGTGCCCACGCTGCCATCCTCGCGGGCGTAGATACCGGAACTGCGCACCGCCCCCAGCTCGGCCCCGTCCTTCAGCGTGAAAGGCGTGGCGCTGTACCCAAGGTAGAGCGCCCCGACGCCGGCCTCTGCCAGGCTCGCCACGGCGCCACCGCCCTTGGCATCCGGCGTCCATACACCCAGGCGCTGGAATGCCGGGTCAGCCTCGTCGATCCAGCCGTTGGCGTCACTGTCGTATTTGGCCAGGTCGGCAAAACCATCGCCGCTGGCCGGCCCGAACAGTTGCTTACCGGAGTTCACCTTGCCGCTATCCACCGCGTCGAGCACCAGAAAGCCGCTGCCCTGGCCAAGCACAGGAATATCCACCTGTTTGCCATCGCCCATCAGGTCGAACTGGAAGCGCTGGTTGCGCAAACTGGCTGCGTTGCCGCCGAAGTTGATCACCAGCGGATCCTTGCTCACCGCATTGCCGGCACGGAAGCTGAAACTGCTGGTTTCGGTCTCACTGCGCGACATGAACAGCCCGACGCTGAACTGGATGTTCTGCCCGTCTGCAGTGCGAATCGTCCCGCTGGCCTCGAAACCGGTTTCCTCGCTACTCTGACGCGTCTCGGTGCGCTCATACTCGATACCGAACTCCGGCCCGCGGGCGGCCCCGTTGGCCGCCTCGGCAGCAGGCAGCCCATCCGGGCTCATCGCCGAGGCCGACATCAGGTGGATCCGCTGACCGGTCAGCATTTCGACGATGGACTTGAGGAGTTCCAGCTTCGGATCGGTTTCCACCTCGTCACCGGACACTGGCGCGCTGGCTGCCGAGATCACGCTCCGATCATTGCTCAAAGCCTGTCGCCCCGCATCGGACAGCAACACGCTGCGCGACGAAGCGTCATCCGCATCACTCCGGGACGGCAAGCGGCGCCCCACCCACGCCGACAGGCGCTCCTCCACCTCGACCTTGCTGGACGTGTGATGGAAGGCGGCAAGTTCCAGACTGGCTGCAGCGATTTTCATGGCGGACTCCTCGACAGGCAGGGATATGCCCGACTCTACGGCCCCCCGGAGGACAACTTTACCGGCTTATGGGGAGCTCACAGGCTTGCCGGAAAGCCTGGCACAGCGCCAAAAACACAGGGGAAAAGCCGTGAAATCTGCGCTTACACAGTCGATGTCGGCCGGGCAGGCCGGCTCGCGCGTTCTAGGAGGGCAACGTCGGCAGATTGACCGACCCTTTTCACTCCTCCGGGAGCACTCCATGTCTCTTCGTTCGCTGCTTCGCCCCCTTGCCCTGGCCGCCCTGCTGCTGCCTGCTGCTGCCCAGGCGCAACAGGTTTATATCAGCACGCCGGTCCAGCTGTATGCCGGCCCCGACACCAGCTATCCGATCCTGTTCACTCTTTTTCCGGGCATGGGCCTCGAAGTGGCCGGTTGCCTGCCGGGCTACCAGTGGTGCGACGTGATCCTCCCCGACGGCCAGCGCGGCTGGGTGTATGGCGGGGGGCTGTCGTACAGCTGGATGGGCGAGGCACTGCCTGTTCCCCAGTACGGGGCGAGCATCGGCATCCCGCTGATCACCTTCATCATCGGCGACTACTGGGGCCACCATTACCGCAACCAGCCCTGGTACAACGAGCCGCGCCACTGGCGCCACCCGCCATCGCGCCCGATGCCGCCGCCACATGTGATACGACCGCCTTTTCCGGAGCATCGGGGCGGCTGGAATCAGCCCTACCCGCCACACCACGAGCGCGGCGAGCGTGACTGGGGAGATCGCGGAGATCGCGAACGCGGCCGCGAGCGCGAGCGGATCAACCCACCACATCAACCGAACCCGCCGCCAGGACGCGCCTTCCCGCCACCGCAGCAGCAGGAAAGGGAAAGAATCAACCCGCCGCGCCAGGAGCAGATCCAACCGCAACCCCAGCCTCCCCAGCAGCAGCGACCGCCGGAAGGGCAACCGCGTCAGGAGCGGGAGCCGAACCGTGGCGGTAACCGGGAAGGGACCTTTCGCGAACACGGCAACCGGCCTGACGGCCCCCGCGGCGAACGCCGCGAGTAACTGGGGCGCGCAGCCCCTCGTCAATGCACGGTGCAGACCATGCAGGGATCGAAGCTGCGCACCACGTGCTGAACCAGTAACGGTTCGGCCTCCGGCAGGCCCACCAGGGCCTGCTCCAGCGCCCCCGGCGTGCCGGCCGCATCGCGGGGCGAGAAGTTCCAGGTGGTCGGGGCAATGATCTGGTAGCGCACGATGTGGCCACCGCGCACCGTGAGCCAGTGACCCAGCCCACCCCGGGCCGCTTCGATGAGACCGCAGCCGCGGCCGTCGGCGGGGATCTCGGTCTGTGCGCAAAAAGGGCCGTCATCCAGATCACGCAGCCAGCTTTCCATGGCCGGCACCACCAGCGCCAGTTCGAGCAGCCGGGCGATCACCCGGCTGGCCACGTTACCGCCGGCCTCCACCACCAGTGCGCGGATCAGCGGATGGCCGGCCACCGCCTGGCGGGCCAGCGCGCCGCACTCCACCACCTGCTCCTGCCAGCGCGGCGCCTTGCACCAGGTGTAGGCGCCGGCCTTCTCCTCCACCGGACGGGTGTCGCCCTCCGAGGGGTGACGCGGCTGATCGTCCTCCAGCCAGGCATGGCTGACATCCTCCAGCACGTCGGCGGGCAAAAAGGGTTGCAGTGAGCCCGCAGGCAGATCGAGCACACCCCGGGGCAAGAGCCAGCCGCCCTCCCGTGGATAGGCGCCGTGGCTGAGGAAACGGTCCGTCGCCCGACCGTAGCGGGCCAGTTGCAGGTCATCGGCAATCTCGAGAAACAGACGAAAATCGCTACTCGTCGCCGACCGCCCATCCATCCAGCGCCGCAGCGCGGCAATCGATTCGAGGGCCGTGATGTTCTCCAGCCGATCGCCGAACAGCCGCTTTTCAAGCCACCCACGGAATTCACGCAGAGCCGCAAACACGCGCAGGCGCTCGGCCGCCTGCGGCGCCCGCGCCACCCCGCCAGGCTGCAGCGTGAGGGTGTGCGGCCACTTGCCGGCCAGCAGGCCCATGATCTGCATGAAGGCCGCCCGGGCCGGCAACGCGTCCCCCGCCGCCGAACCGCTGACCGCCTTGAAGCGTGCCTCCGCCGCCGCAAACCACGGCCGTGCCCGGTAGGCCTCGCGGGCAAAGTCCGGCATGAAGAACAGGTAGAAATGGGTGAAGTGATCCGCCAGGTTCTCGGCCGCAAGGATCAGGTTGCTGACCCGCTGCCCGTTGGGCGTCGGCCGCACGCCGGCCAGATCGGCCAGCGCCGCCGCCGCGGCAGCCGACTGGGACACCGAGCAGATGCCGCAGATGCGCGGCACGATCACCAGCGCGTCCATCGCCTCGCGGCCCACCAGGATCTGCTCAAAACCACGGAACAGCGGCGAATTCACGTAGGCCGCGGCAACCCGCCCGTTCTCCATTTCAAGGCTGATTTCCAGATCGCCCTCGACCCGGTTGAAAGGTCCGACCGTAATCCGGCTCATTTCAGTCCTGTCTTGCGGATGGCCGGCGCCACCACCGGCATTTCGGCCACCGCATTCTGGCGCACCCGCGCCGGCGTCGCCGACTTGGACAAGGCGGCCAGCGCCACGAACCAGGCCTTGGGCATATCGGAGGGCAGGCCGATGGGAATGCCGGCCACCTTCGGCGTCCGCCCGAAAGCGTGTCCGGGCGATTCAAAGCCCGGCTCGGTACAACTGATGCACGGGTAGCCGCCGTTGGTGCACGAACCGGCGCCGTTCCACGGCCGGATGTTGCAGTCGGCATGGGCCTGAGTGCCGACGCAACCCATGTGCTCCATCATGCAGCCGAGGTCGCCGGGCTTCTCGGCGCTGGCCTTGAACTCGTAGAACTCGTTGCGGGTGCAGCCGTGGTGCACCAGCTGGTCGGCGTAGAAACGCGGGCGACCGAGAGCATCCATGTCGGCCTCGCCAAACTGGCCCAGGGCGAGCGCCAGCAAGGTGTCGGTCACCCAGTCCGGATGGGTCGGGCAGCCGGCAATGTTGATCACCGGCAGGCCCGCGGCGGAGCGGTAATCCGGCCCCAGCAAGCCGCCACGCTGGTTGCCGTCGTACTGCAAACCAATGGCGCCAGCCGGATTGATGCCGCCGGCCGTCACCCCGCCATAGGTGGCGCAGGTGCCGACGCCCAGCGTATAGCGGGCACGGGCGGCCAGGCTCCTGACCCAGTCGATCATCGGCCGGCCGGTGCCGCCCAGCATGTGAAACCGCCCCGAGCCATTCGGCCCGGTGAGCAGCGAACCTTCCACGCACAGCAGATCCAGCGGCGTGCGGCCGGACTCGAAGTCGGCCAGAATCGCCCGCACCTCGTCGCCACTGGCTTCCGACAGGGACGGATGCCAGGCCAGCTCGATACCGGCCGATGCGAGCAGCCCCAGCACGTCCTGCGCGCCGGAGCACAGCAGGGACATGCTGCAGCCACCACAGCCGCCGGACTGCAACCACAGGAGCTTCACTCGGCGCCTCCCGACTTGTCGCCGTCCAGCCCGTAGCGGACCAGCTTGGCGCGCAGGCCAACCCGCGACAGGCCCAACTCGTTGGCCGCGCGGGTCTTGTTCCAGCGCAGGCGGATCAGGGTTTCCTTGAGCACCCGCGCTTCCAGCGCATCGACCCGCTCCTGCAGGGTGCCGGCAAAACCGACGGCCGCCAGATCGGTGTCATCGTGCCCGTCAGTGCCGGATTGCAAGACCTTCGGCGACAGCAAGTGAGCGCCCAGCTTCGGCCCGGTGGACAGCGCCAGCATGCGCAGGATGGCGTTCTGCAGCTCGCGCACATTGCCCGGCCAGCGGTAGGCCGCGAGGCAGGCCAAGGCCTCGGGGGTAAAGCCCTCGCAGCTCTTGCCCAGCGCGCCCTGGCTCACCGCAAGCAGGCGTTCGACCAGCAGCGGGATGTCCATCGGCCGCTCGCGCAGCGGCGGCACGTGGATCGGCACGATGGCCAGACGGTAATACAGATCCTCGCGGAAGCGCCCTTCGCGCACCTCGGTTTCCAGGTCGCGGTTGGTGGCGGCGATGACCCGCACGTCCACCGTCATCGGACGCGGGCTGCCCAGCGGGCGGAACTCGCCCTCTTGCAGCACACGCAGCAGCTTGACCTGGAAGGCCGGCGAGGTTTCACCGATCTCGTCGAGGAACAGCGTGCCGCCGTCGGCGTGCTGAAAAAGCCCGATGCGGTCTTCGTAAGCGCCGGTGAAGGCGCCGCGCTTGTAACCGAAGAGTTCTGCTTCGAGCAGTTCGTCGGGCAGCGCACCGCAGTTCTCGACCACGAAGGCCTTGTCGGCGCGGCGGCTCTGGTAATGGATGGCCCGCGCCAGCATCTCCTTGCCGGTGCCGGATTCACCGGAGATCAGCACCGACAGGTCGAAGGGCGCCACCTGGGCGATCAGATCACAGATCGGGCCCAGCGGGCTGTCCGGCGCACGGGTCAGGCCGTCGAGGCCGAACTCGCGCTTGACCCGTTCGTACTTCATTTCAACGCGTTTCCGGAGCACCGGGCTGCTGGTGCGCAGCTCGAGGCTGAGGCGCTGGTTTTCGGCCTGCAGGCGATACAGCTCGGCAGCGTTGCGGATCGCCATCAGCAGCGAGTCGGGCTGCCAGGGCTTGAGCAGGTACTGGTAGATGCCCGCATCGTTGATGCCGGCGATGATGTCTTCCGAATCGGTGTAGCCCGAGATGATGATGCGCACCACGTCCGGCCACTGGCTCCTCACCCGCTTCAGAAAGCTGACGCCGGACTCGCCGGGCATGCGCTGGTCGCACAGCAGCACCTGTAACGTTTCCCGCTCCATGATCTTCTGGGCGTCCTCGGCCGACGAGGCGGTGAACACCTCGAACTCTTCGTCGAGGGTGCGACGCAAGGCTTCCTGGGAGCGGACTTCGTCGTCCACCACCAGCACGGCGGGCAGGCGGGCGGCGGGTTTGAAGGGGCTGCTCATCGCTTGAGTTCCCGGTGAACGGCGAGGTGGCGGGGAGTCCAGGACTGGGGGCTTTTCATCACGAAATGGTAGCGTGCTCCGTGGTAGCTGGGGTCGAAGCCATAGAAGTTGCGGCGCATGTGGGTGAGCTCTTCGTCACGGTAGGCGGCAAGTGGCTTGGCGACTTCGTCGGCGGCAAGTGGCTTGGCGACTTCGTCGGCGGCTCGGCGGGCCTGCTTGGCGGCGAGTTGATCGGCGTAGTCCGGGGCGCAGGCGAGGGCGGCGGCGCGGCTGGCCACCTCAAGCTCGAAAGCGGCCCGGCTGGCGCCGAAGCTGGCGTCGATGAGGCCGCTGTGCGCGGCACGCGGGGCGCCCAGCGGCAGGCGTTCGGCCATCAGCTTGCGGGCACCGTCGGCACCGACGCGGCGGGGCAGCAGGTAGGTCCAGTACTCGGAGCCATACAGGTTGCCCATGTTCTTGTAGTGGGGGTTGAGGATCACGCCTTGCCGCGCCCACACCTGGTCGGCGGCCAGCGCCAGGAAGCAGCCACCGGCGCCGGCGTTGCCACGCAAGGCGGCAACAGTCAGGCGGTCGGTGAGTTGCAGGATGGCCAGGCACACGTCATCCATCGCGTTGATGTTGGCCCACGACGCGTCGGCGGCGGACTCGCTCGCCTCGATGCGGTTGAGGTGGATGCCGTTGGACCAGAAATCCGCGCCGCCTTCGAGCACCAGCACGCGGGTCGGGCGCGTACGGGCAAAATCGATGGCCGCCAGCAGACGCCGGCACTGGTCGGTAGCCATGGCACCGTTGTAGAAGTCGAAGGACAGGAAGCCGACGGCGCCCGCCTCCCGGTAGCGCAGCTCGGCGCCGTCGTCGGTGGCGTCACGCCACAGATCCGCCGGGCGCTCCGGCAGGTCGGCGACTTCGGCCGCAAAGGCCACGGTCGTCGGCAGCTTGAGCTCGCCGCGCTTCACATGGCCGATCCAGATCGCGCCGTCACGCGTCGCGCGCAGCACCGCGCCGTCGCGGCGGGCAAGCAGTTCGCCCGGCTGCGCCCCAGCCTCCGCCGGGGCGAGATGGGCATCGAACAGGTGGCAGGGCACGCCGAACAGCGCATCCGCCACGCCGGGAAAGCCATCGGCGGCGCGCAGGCGGGCAAGGATGGCGGCGGTGTCGTCACGCGCCCAGTCGATGGCCCGGTCGGCCTGGCGCAGGGTCGGCTGCAGGCGGCCACGCACCGCCGGATCATCAGCCGACGGGCGCACGGGCTGCCAGCGTCCGGCCCGCCAGTCGTCCATGCGACCCAGCGCTTCCAGCACCGCGGTGACGGCCGCCTCGGTCACCTCGTTGCGGTACAGGCTGGCCTTGGTCGCCACACGCATCGGAAAGGTGGCGCTCGCCCACACCGGGCCGGCGTCCATCTCGGCCTCCGCCTGCAGCACGGTGACGCCCCACTCCGCCGCGCCCGTCTGGATTGCCCAGTCGAGGGCCGACGGACCGCGGTCGCCGACGATGCCGGGGTGCACGATCAGGCACACGTGCCGCGACCACACGGATTCGGGGATCGCCCGCTTGAGAAAGGGCGCCAGCACCACGTCGGGCTGAAACAGCGCGACGGCCTCTGCGGTCACCGAATCGGCAATGTCGAACTCCACCGACAGCGCGTGCCCGCGTACCGAAAGTTCTTCAAAAAGGCGCTGGGTGAGGCTGTTGAAGCTGTGGGTGAGCAGCAGGATGCGCATCAGCAAATGCGCGGCAGCTGTTCGCCGGCCAGCCAGTCCACCATGCGGCGGCCGCCAAAGGCGGTTTTCATCTGCACGAAGTGCTGCGCATCAACGGTGACTTCGCCGATGCGCGCGGCACGGGTACCGAGGGGATGGGCGCGCAGCGCGGCGAGCAGAGCATCGGCAAACTGTGCCGGGCAGATGGCGATGAGCTTGCCTTCGTTGGCGATGTTGAGCGGGTCGAGGCCGAGGAACTCGCAGGCAGCAGCAACTTGCGGGTCAACGGGGATCGCGGCTTCGTCAAGAACGATGCCGACGCCGGACTGCTGGGCGATCTCGTTGAGCGTCGCCGCCAGCCCGCCGCGGGTCGGGTCGCGCAGCACGCGGGTTTGCGGCACCGCGGCCAGCAGCTCGGCGATGAGGCCGTGCAGCGCCGCGGTGTCAGAGCGGATTTCGGATTCGAAGGCGAGGTTTTCCCGCTGGGCCATGATGGCCATGCCGTGATCGCCGAGGGTGCCGGAAACAATCACGGCGTCGCCGGGCCGGGCGTTGGCGCCCGACAGCTCGCGCCCGACGGGCAACGCGCCGATGCCGGTGGTGGTGATGAAGATGCCGTCGCCCTTGCCCTTCTCCACCACCTTGGTGTCGCCGGTAACCACCGGCACGCCGGCCTCCTTCGCTGCCGCCGCCATGCTGGCGACGATGCGCTGCAGATCGGCCAGCGGAAAGCCTTCTTCGAGGATGAAGCTGGCCGCCAGGTAGAGCGGCCGGGCGCCCATCACCGCCACGTCGTTGAGGGTGCCATGCACGCACAGGCAGCCGATGTCGCCCCCCGGAAAAAACAGCGGCGACACCACGTGGGCATCGGTGGCCACCACCAGACGTTCGCCCGGGCGGGGGGCCGGCAGCACGGCGCCGTCGTCGCCGCGGCGCAGCCATTCGTTGTCGAAGGCGCGGCCAAAGATCTCGCCGATCAACTGGACCATGGCACGGCCACCGCCGCCGTGGGAGAGATCAACCGTTCCGTGACGCAGGTCGAGGGGACGGATGTAGGCTTTTTTCATGGGTCGGTTGGCGTCATGGAAAGAGGAAACACGGCGAGGACGCCATCCGGCCGACGGGAAGCGCCGGGGCAAGCCCGGAGCCGTTCAAGCCTGGACGAGCTGGTTCTCCGTGAGATGTTTGAGGGTGTCGGCGACGCCCCGGGTATGGCCAGCGGTCTCGGCAGTCTTGCCGCTGAAGGCCTCGATATTGGTGAGCATGCTGGACAGGTTGGAGACATCACCGGCCTGGCGTTCGATCTCGCCGGCCACCCGGCCGATCTCGCTGGCCAGCGTCGAGATGTCGACGCCGATCTCGCCGGCACTCATGCGGGATTTCTCGGCCAGCTTGCGCACCTCGTCGGCCACCACCGCAAAACCGCGGCCGGCCTCACCGGCCCGGGCCGCTTCGATGGCGGCATTCAGGGCCAGCAGGTTGGTCTGGTCGGCAATCTGCTGGATGACTTCCACCACGCCCTGGATGCGACCACTGGCGTGAGCCAGCTTGCGCGCGCTGTCGGCGGCCGCGGCCGCCTGGCGGGTCAGGTCGCTGACGGTCTCGCCGGCTTCGTGCACCACCTGTTCCTGCTCCTGGATGTGGCCGGCCAGGGCGCCGACCGAGGCGTACAGGTCGCCGGCACAGGATTCCAGCTGGCGGCCGGTGTCCTTGCGCAGATCGTTGGATGCTTTCAGGGTCTGGCCAAGACTGTTGAGCCCATACACCACCAGGCCGATGTTGTCGTCGAAGCTGGACGGATCGAGCTGGCTGTCGAACTGCTGGTCCTGGTAGTCGGCGATCTGCTTGACGATGACCCGCGACAACCCGGCCAGCTTGGCGCTCTGGCGACGCAGAAAAAAGGCCTTGAACTCGCCGTAATGGGCAACGAAGTTGTCCACGTAATCATCGCGGAAGGGCGTGCCCTCCGGCACCCGGAAGAAGAACACCGCCGTCAGCGTCTGATTGAGATTGAGGCCGAGGATTTCGCCGAAGGTGGAGAAGCCCGCCATCTGCTGGCACGGCAGGGCCGAGCCAACCTTGGACAATTCCTTGTCGTTGTAGAGGCGACGCAGGATGCAGTCGTTGAGGATGCCGGCCACCGGGGCGCCGGGCTTGCCGGCCATGAAGGTGCGAAAATCCTGCTCGGTGCTGTGCACCAGGCCGGTACGGCGCACCAGCAGCAGTTCTTCACCCGGGGAAATGTCACAGTAGAAATTGACCCGCCCGGCGGCAACATTCACGTTCACCACCGAACGCACGAAAATCTCCTTGCCGACCTGGATGGCGAAAGAGTAATCGGCGAGCTTGCCTTCCAGCTCCCGCGGGGCACAGCGGAAGTGCGCGCACAGGGCGTCCACAAAGGGCACGATGCGGCCGTCGGCATCAATCACCTGGCTCACGTAGCGCTGTTCCAGCGAGGCCCCGATGACCGGAAAATGCGGGCCGTCGGGCACAAAGTTCTGGCTCTTCAGCACACCGAAGCGGGTGCCCTTGGCCACCTTCAGGAAAGCGATCAGGGCGTGATTCTCGAGCTTGCGGGTGCCGTCGTGGATCCAGGTGTTCTTGAAGTCGAACTTGCCACCGGCCGAGCCGCCGACAAACAGACAGGGGAAACGCCCGGAATCGTAGAGCGCTTCCATGAAGAAGGATTCAGAGGCCGACAGGCCGTCGAACATGATGTAGGCCAGGGTGTCCCGGTAGTCGATATCCACCTCCACCCGGGCCGACTGGATGTTGCGGGCGATGCGCGCCACGCGCTCCTTGACCGACACTTCGCTGTTGCCGCGGCGCATGTCTTCGCTGCCGAGGGGAATCGCGACGATCTGCGAACGGGCGATCAGCGTGGCGTCGAAACACTGCAGGACCACCCGGTCCCAGCTGTCGCCGGTGCGGCAGTAGAGGCTTTCATCGCTCGCACACAGCTCACCGGCAGTGGAGCACAGCATCAGCGGCACGCCGGGAAAGCGCGCCGTCACCGCACGGGCAACCGGCTCGATGTCCACGTGGGGAGACACGTAGCCACTGACGAAGGTCGGGCTGATCGAGGCGGAGGCGAGGGTCTGGCCCACTTCCGATGCGCGGCACTGGAGGGTCACAACGCCCGGGGCGGAGGCGCCCCGCAGTTTCTTGAACAGATTCACTTCTTGTCTCCTTACCCGGCCTCGAAACGGACCGTGTGGCGGCTTATCGGCCGCGAAAAGACAAGATTTACCCCTCTCCCAGCAAATACCTCAATCAGGGCAGGGGCTTGCATACGGCCCCTGCACCCTTTCGGCACAAACCCCGCCCAGCCTTGCTCCATCACGCAGCAACAACCGGAATATCGCGAAAACGACCATAGGTGTAGTGCGCGGCGCACGCCCCTTCGGACGACACCATGCACGAGCCCATCGGCGTTTCCGGCGTGCACACGGTGCCGAACAGCTTGCAGTCGAGGGGCCGCTTGACCCCGCGCAGGATGGCCCCGCACTCGCAGAATTTGTGGTCGGGCACGCCCTGGTATGTGAGGCCGAAGCGCGCCTCGGCGTCGAAGGCGGCGTAGCGCTCACGGATGCGCAGGGCCGAATAGGGCACCACGCCGAGGCCGCGCCATTCAAACTCGCGACGCAATTCCATGACCTCCGACACCAGGGCCTGGGCCTTGAGGTTGCCGTCTTCGGTAACGGCACGGGTGAATTCGTTCTCGACTTCGGCGCGCCCTTCATTCACCTGGCGCACCAGCATGCGGATGGCCTGCATCACGTCCAGCGGCTCGAAACCGGCGATGACCACCGGCTTGCGGTACTCCTCGGCGAAGTGGGCGTAGGGGCGGCTGCCGATGATGGTGCTGACGTGGGCCGGGCCGATGAAACCGTCCAGCGGCACGGTGCCCAGCTCGCGCACCTCGGGCGACTCGAGAATGGCGGTGATGGCCGACGGGGTCAGCACGTGGCAGCACAGCACGCTGAAATTCTTCAGCCCCAGCTGCGCCGCCTGGCGGATCACCAGCGCGGTGGGCGGCGTGGTGGTCTCGAAGCCGATGGCGAAGAACACCACCTGCCGCGCCGGCTCCTTCTGCGCCAGGGCCAGCGCATCGGCGGCGGAATAGATCATGCGGATGTCGGCACCGCGGGCGCGGGCGCGCAGCATCGACAGGCCTTCGGAAGCCGGCACGCGCAAGGTGTCGCCGTAACTGCACACGGTGACGCCCTCCTCCAGCGCCAGCCGGATGATCTGGTCGATGCGCCCGATGGGCAGCACACACACCGGGCAGCCGGGGCCGTGGATCATCTTCACCTGGGGCGGCAGCAGGTCGGCCACGCCGTAGCGGGAAATGGCGTGGGTGTGGCCGCCGCAGAACTCCATGAAGGCGTAGCGGCGATCCGGCCGGGCTTCGCGGGCGATGGCCTCGGCCAGCCCTCGGGCCACCTCGCCATCGCGGAACTCATCCACGTACTTCATGCGGAGGCGGCCTCGCCGGAAACGTCGATGCCGGCCTCGACCATCAGCGCGAGGGTGCGCTCGGCCTCCTCCTGATCGAGCTTGGTGAGGGCGTAGCCCACGTGGACGATCACGTAGTCGCCGGGGGCCACGTCATCCACCAGTTCAAGGGAGATCGCCTTGCGCACGCCGCCCAGGTCCACCAGGGCCTGGCCGTCGGGGAGGAGTTCGACCACGCGGGTCGGAATGGCGAGACACATGCTTTACTTGTCCTTGTACTGGCTGCAGCAGGCCTTGCGTTCGGCCGTGTAGGCCCACCAGGGCTTGGCGGGCTCCCCGGCCATGAAGCGGGTAGCGGCAATGAAGGTGTCGAGCAGGCACGGATCGTGGCAGACCTCCATCTCGGCGTTCAGCGTGGCGTAGAGCGCGTAGGGATCGGCGCCCACGAGATCGGCCGGCGTGGTGATGCCGATGCGGCGCAACTTGTCGGCAACGGCCTGGCCGACGTTGGGAATGTCTTCCAGGCGGTGCACGGAGGCAACGCTGCGGGCCAGCTTGCTCACAGCACACCCCGCGCCAGCAGGGCCCGGGCCACCCAGGCCTGACCAAGGGCGAGACCGCCGTCGCCAGGTGGCACGTGCTGCGCTTCAAACACCGCCAGCCCGCGGGCGGCCAGCCGCTTGCGCAGCCCCGTGGCAAGGAGCCGGTTGTGCATGCAGCCGCCGGACAAGGCCACGCGGCGCAGGCCGGTAGCGTGGGCGGCGTCGCCAATCCACTGCACCAGTCCATCAATCAGCGTGGCGTGGAAGTGGGCGGCGCCGCGGGCGGCATCGTTCTCGTCGATCAGCTGGTTGAGCAGCGGATACAGGTTGAGCACCGACAGGCCGTCCGGCGGGCGCTTGTCGATGTGGAAGCCGCCAGGCAGCGCCAGGCTCTCGCCAAAACGCCGTGCCAGGGTTTCGAGCACCATCCCGGCCTGGCCTTCAAACGTCATGGTGTCGCACACCCCGAGCAAGCCGGTAGCGGCGTCGAACCAGCGCCCCAGGCTGGTGGTGGGCGGACAGCGCGTGCCACGCACCAGCATGCCGAGCACCTGTTCGACATTGGGCTGGGCGGCGAAGCGTTCGATGGCTTCGTCACCCCGGCCGAGGGCATGGAGCACACCGCAGGCCATGCGCCAGGGCTCACGCGCGGCGCGGTCGCCGCCGGGCAGCGGCAAGGGGCTGAGGTGGCCAAGACGCCGGAACTCGGCACCATCGACGACCATCAGCTCGCCGCCCCACGGCATGCCGTCGGTACCCAGGCCAACGCCGTCCGCCGCCAGGCCAAGCACCGGACCGTCGAGGCAATGCTCGGCGCACACGGCGGCGATGTGGGCGTGATGGTGCTGGACGGCAATCAGCGGCACGTCGAGCTTTTCGGCCAGCGCAAAGGCTGCGCGGGTGGAGTAGTAATCCGGATGGGCGTCGTGGGCTACCGCCGCCGGGCGCATCGACAGGATGCTTTGCAGGTGCTCGGCCGCTTCGTCGAGGGCCGTGCATGCCGCCGGATTGTCGAGGCCGCCGATGTGCTGCGACAGGAAAGCCTCTTTCTCGCGGGTCAGGCACAGGGTCGCCTTGAAGTGGGCGCCAAAGGCCAGCACCGCCGGGCCGTCGGCCGGCAGCGGCATCGACAGCGGCGTGAAGCCCCGCGCGCGGCGCTGGAACTGCACGCCGGCACCGGCCGCATCGCCCGGCCCCGAGGGCAGGTCGGCGCGCACGCGCAGCACCGAGTCGTCGCAGCGCACGACGATGTCGCGGTTATGCATCAGGAGCACGTCGGCAATCTCGGCCAGGCGCTCGAAGGCTTCGTCGTTGCCCTGCACCAGCGGCTCGCCGTGGGGGTTGGCGCTGGTCATCACGAAGATGGCAGGCTGGACCTGATCGAGCCATGCGGTGCCGGTCGGGTGGCCGGCGGCTTCGTGGAAGAGCAGATAATGGAGCGGCGTGTAGGGCAGCATCACGCCGACTTCGTCGAGGCCCGGGGCGACGCCCGGCAGGGTGTCGTCAAAGTGGGGCAGCTTTTCGAGCAGCACGATGGGCCGCTCGGGGCTTTCGAGGGTGGCCGCTTCGGCGGCCGACACCCTGGCCCAGTGGGCCACGCTGGCCACGTTGGCAAACATCAGCGCCAGCGGCTTGTGGGGACGGCGCTTGCGCACACGCAGGCGCAGCACCGCATCGCCATTGGCGGCGTCGCAGGCCAGGTGAAAACCACCGAGGCCCTTGATGGCGACCACTTCGCCCAGTTGCAGGCGGCGCAGGGTTTCGGCCACCGCGTCGCGGGCCAGGGCCGGCACGCCGTGGGGCTCGTGGAGGCTCAGTTGCGGCCCGCATTCCGGGCAGGCATTCGGCTCGGCATGGAAGCGCCGGTCGCCCGGGTGGCGGTATTCGGCATCGCAGCTGGGGCACTGGGTAAAGGCCGCCATGCTGGTGCGCGCCCGGTCGTAGGGCAGGCTGCGGGTGATGGTGTAGCGCGGGCCGCAGTGGGTGCAGTTGATGAAGGGGTAGCGCCAGCGCCGGTCCTGCGGGTCGAAAAGTTCGGACAGGCAGGACGGGCACACGCCCACATCCGGCCCGATGGCGGTAGCGACAATGCCCTCGACACTCGGCAAGATCGTGAAATCCTTGCGCGAATGATCGGGCGGAATCACCTCGGGCTCGATGGAATCCACTCGTGCCAGGGGCGGCGCCTCGCTGGCGAGGCACTGGGTGAAAGCATCGAGGATCGGCTCACTGCCCTGGATCTCGATCTCTACCCCGCCCCCGTCATTGCGCACCCAGCCCACCAGCCCGAGGCTGTTGGCGAAACGGTAGATGAAGGGCCGGAAGCCCACGCCCTGCACCACGCCGCGCACGCGCAGGCGGCGGGCCACGCGGGTCGGATCAACGATCATCAGCATGGGCACATCACCGGGTTCTGGCGGCCACGGCCTCGGCCAGCCGGGCATCGATCCAGCCCAGCCATTCGTGGAAACCGGCGCCGGTAGTGGCAGAAACCTGGATCACCTGGAGCTTCGGATTGACCCGCAAGGCGTACTCGATGGCCTTGTCCACGGGGAAGTTCAGGTAGGGCAGCAAGTCGATCTTGTTCACCAGCATCAGGCTGGCGGCGGCAAACATGTCGGGATACTTGAGGGGCTTGTCCTCGCCCTCGGTGACCGACAGCACCACCACCTTGGCGGCTTCGCCCAGGTCGAAGGCGGCCGGGCACACCAGGTTGCCGACGTTTTCGATGAGCAGCACGCTGTTGTCGGACGGAGCCAGCTTTTCCAGCGCCCGGCCGACCATGTGGGCGTCGAGGTGACAGCCCTTGCCGGTGTTGATCTGCAGGGCCGGGGCGCCGGTGGCACGGATGCGCTCGGCATCGAAGCTGGTCTGCTGGTCGCCTTCGACAACAGCGACGGGCACTCGGCGTTTCAGCGCTTCGATGGTGCGCACCAGCAGCGTCGTCTTGCCGGAACCGGGGCTCGACACCAGGTTGAGGGCCAGGATGCCCCGCTCCGCCAGCCAGCTGCGGTTGCGCTCGGCAAAGCCGTCGTTCTTGGCAAGGATGTTCTGCTCGATCTTCACCATCTGGGCCTGGCTCATGCCCGGTGCGTGGGCACCGGCCGGGCCGTGGCCGTAGTGGAGGCTGCCGTCCATGTCTTCATGCACGTGCTCGCCCTCGGGCCCGTGGCTGTGCGCATGGCCTGCCGCCACCGGCGCCCACTTTTGGCCGGCCGGGCCGTGGCTATGCCGATGCACCGTGCCGTCCGCAAGCACGTGCTCGTGTTCCTGTTCGTGATCGACAGCCTCGCCGTCGATGCGGGTTTCACCGGTTCCGCAACCGCACACATTGCACATTCAAACCACCTTCATTCGATTTCCAGTTCCTTGACCCGCATCTCGGTGCCACTGGTGGCCTGCACTTGGTAGCTGCCGCACTTCGGGCAAGGATCGTACAGGGCACTTATCGGCACCGTTTCGGCGCACTGCATGCACCAGCCACTGCCGGGCACCGGGTCGATCTGCAGTTGCGCGCCATCGGCGATGCTGTCCTTCATAACCACGTCGAAGCAAAAGCGCAGGCTTTCGGGCTCCACCGACGACAGCTCGCCGATTTCCAGCACGACGATCTTCACCTTGCCAAAACCCTGGCTGCGCCCGGCATCCTCGACGATCTGGCGGATACCTTCCGCCAGCGACATTTCATGCATTCGAAATCTCCACCGAAAACGGCACGCAGGGATCGAGCACCAATATGGCCCGCTCCACTGCACGACGCGCCAGCGCGGGGGAACCCAGGCTCGCCGGCAATCGCCTCACGATACCCTTTTCGTCGAGAAAATTGCGATCGGTCGGCGCCTCCACCTGCCAGCCGGCGACGCTTCCGCGGAGGAGTTGCACGCCGTGGTGGAGGGCACCGCGCGCCGTATGGATCCACGCTTCACCGCACCCCTGCGCCGGCTCGCCCGTCTCGCCGTGGGGGTAGGCCGCATCGGCCGCCAGCGCCTGCGCCGCTGCCACCACAGCCGCCAGCCGCACCTCGAGGCCAGCGCACAGCGGGGCCGAATCGTCCTCGGCCTGCAGGCGGATCAGGCCGCGGGCGACCAGACCTGCGCCGGAACGACCGAGCAATACGTCGTCAATCAAGCGGGTAGTCGCATCCAGCAGCACCGGGCGCCCCTGCCCCCGCGCCGCCCGCCAGGCCGCAAAAGCGGCGCTCTGCGGCGGCTCGCCAAAGGTTTGCGGCCAGTCGAGAAGCAGACGCCACAGGTGCTCATGCAGGCATTCCGCCCACAGCAGCCACGACGCGACGGGTTCGTCCTCGGCGTAGCCCGCCGCTTCGAGGGCCAGCCGACCGGCCTCCCGCTGGGCCTGACCACACAAACTGAAATAGAGGGGTAGCCGCGCCAGCGCCTCGGACGGCGCCAGGCCAACCAGCGCCCGCGCCACTGGCGGACGGACAAGACACACCTGCCAGTTGTCGAGGACCCCATCCTTCCAGCGGGCCGAAACGCTCAAGCCACCGGCGAGAGTCAGGCGGCCAGGCGTACTCACCGCAGATGACCGTCAGTGCGGCGGGCATCCCCGCGACCGAACAACCAGCGACGGCGGGATACCGGCTCGGCGGCCTGCGGCACTTCCGGCACCGCCATTGGCACACGCAGCAAGGCCAGCAACGCGGCGACCGCGGTGGCGCAAGCGGCCTCCATCGAATCGAACTCAAGCGCCGGAGAGAACAGGGAACACACCTGGTAGGGCCCGAAGCCCACGTCGTTGCCGTGGACGAAAACATAGTCGCCACTCGGAAAGCGCAACACCTGCTTGGCCAGCGGCGCCGCCTGCGGCCAGGCGGAAGCCCCCGGCAGACGCAGCAGGTTGATCGCCCAGGGCATGACAAGCACGCCTAAATATCCCTCCTCCCACGCCACCATCTGCACCAGTCGCACCGACAGCCGCGGATTGCACAGGGGCATGTCGGCCATCGGGCCAAGCGCTACCGCCTGGTAATGGGCCTCGATGCGCCCGACGAGCTCAGCGGCGCCCGCTAGCTCAATCATTCCGGAGCACCATGAACTTGTGCTGCGGCGCGTCGCAGGTAGGGCAGCGCCAGTGCTCCGGCAACTGCGCGAAGGGCGTACCGGCCGGCACGTTCCAGTGCGGGTCACCTTCCGCCGGGTCGTAGACGCTCCAGCAGATGCCGCATTCCAGCCGGTCGGTATCGGCGAGCTTGCCGCCGTCGCCAAGGAAGGAGCCTTCAAACATGCTCAGCAATCTTCCTTCAGCATGGCGATGTATTCACCGAGGCGCTCGACGCTGTCGGCGTAATCCTCAGCGGCGGCCAGCACCACTTCGGGCATGTCCACCACCTCGATGGTGTTGAGAATCAGCGTGTCCATGCTGTTGAAATACTGCACCCACCACACGTTGGCCAGCCGGGTGCTGGTGACCCGGCAGTTGCCGTAGCCGCGCGACAGGATCGACACCTCCCGGTGACCAAGGGCGCCGTAGAGGTAGTCGAGATCGGTGTCGGTAACCGGCAGCAGAGTCAGGTTGATCACGTGGGCCGGCTTGCCGGGCTGGTGGCGAGCGCACTGCAGTTGCACTTCGGCCAGCAAGGCCTCGCCGTTCATCATGTTGGGCAGCAGGGCCGGCACGGCGAGCTCGGGCAGACTGGTGGCACGCATGGCGGCGTAAAGCGCCATCGGCACGGCACTGGCTTCCAGGCGATCGGCGACGATACCGCCGCCCTCGCCCTCCTCCAGCACGCGCCACAGGGCGGCGAAGGCGGTTTCCTGCACCCGCACGCGGGTCGGCGCCAGGGTGAAGGCGGAGACTTCGCCAAAACCGAGGGACTGGGTCAGCACCTCGCGCACGCCGGCCGACTCGCCATCCAGCGCGGCCGTCGCCGGCCGGGGCACATCGATGGGCTGGACGCGCATCACCGCCAGCAGGCCTTCGAGGATTTCCACTGCCCGGCCAATGTCGGCAGCCGTGGCAGCCTCCGGCAGACGCGGCGCCTGGAAGGTGTTCATGCCACTGGGCATGGCCAGGTAATCGGGGGACTCGTCGGTCTGGCTACCCGGGCCGACGGGCACCACTGGAATCGGAAAAGGTTTCATGAGCAGCTCCTGACATCCTGGCTGGCAATGGAAATCGGCGGGCGGCTGGGCGCCGCTTCGGCGAGACGGCGAAGTTCGGTAACAAAGGGCATCCAGTCGAGAATGCCGCTGAAAGTGCCCAGGTAGGCGCCGTCGCGCAGGGCCACCACGGCCGGGTAGCGATTGACACCGTAGCGCTTGCCAAGACCCGGGCTATGCATCGAGTCGGCAGCAAAGCAGCGGGCCGGCAGGCCAAGCACCTTGAGGGCCTCCGGCAGCACAACGGCCACGTCCAGGGATTCGGGACTGCGCTGCGGGTCATCGGTGAGGAGCAGCAGGACAAAACCCTCACCCGCCTCGAAGGCGGCGGCATCCGCCACCCGGACAAAGCCGTGCCGCTCGACGAGGCGCCGGAGGGCTGCATCGAGCTTGTCGAGGGACGACTGGGGCGGGGCAAACTGAAGAGTCATTGCAGGTCCTTGAGGTGATCGGGCAGGGCCGGTTCCCGGTCCACCAGGTCGGCAAACAGCGCGTCGATGCGCGCCGTGTCGCCGAGCATGGCGGCGTCGAGGGCGGCCAGTGCGTTGTTGATGGCCGTCGCCCGCGCAGCGTCGATGACTTCCCGCGCGGCACCGAGAAAGGTCAGCAGCCAGGTGCCCACGGGCTGTTCACCGACCAGGGAAAGATCGATCAGCAGCTCGCCGTCCGGCCCTTCACAGCGGGCGATCCAGGCCGTGGATTCCATGACGCGATACGGAACACCGAGGCACACGGGTTCAGTCCTCCTGCATGAACCGGGCATCGCCGGTGCGACAGGCCGCCCGTGCGCTTGGCCGGCCGGCTTCGTAGGCGGACATCAACAGGCTGTCCACATTAAGCTGCCGCCCCGCCCCCTCCCAGCGCACCGGTGGTGCGCCCCAGCGGGTCAGCCATTCGCAGGCCACATCGATGGCCGGGGCGATCTGCGCCTTGACGGCATCGCGCAGGCTGCCGCCAAAATCCTCCAGCTCGACCGGCTGGCAACCGATCAGCACCAGCTCGTCCGGCAGGCGCCCCAGCAGCTCGGCGGAGGCCAGCACTTCCTGGAAACCGGTCTGGTGCAGGCTCATTTTCTTGGCACCCATGAAGCGCGGCACTTCGTCGCCGACAACAATGTGCAGGGTGCCCGGCGGGTCCCCGTAATCGACGGCATCGAAGACCAGCAGGCGCTTTGCCTCCTCTACGTAGGGCAGCAGGTAGAGTCCCTGGGTACCACCATCCATCACCGTCACGTGATCGGGCATCACGTAGTGCTCGGCCAGGGCCTCAGCGCAGCGCACGCCAAAACCTTCATCGGCCCACAGGATGTTGCCGATACCCAGAACAAGAATGCGGGGCAAAGAAGACATGGATAGAATTTGTGTAACGGGACCCCTTACACAATCAAGTTCCGTGCCGGCTGACTCAAAAGGCGCACAGAAGCGGATTTACCTGTAACCGTCGCGACACCCCACCGCGAAGGTGAAAACAATACATCCACTTTCACCAACAACCGCAAGCCAGACTCTCACCCAGCACACCATCCCATGGAAATGGTTTCACATCCTCCGGACACCACCCCTGGTCTGAACACCTTTTCCGAAATGGACGCAGCCAAGCTGCGGACAACATTCCAAACACATACAATCGCCTGATGAAAGCATTTTCAAAGAAAATCAAAGGCATTAAACCCTATGACTTTTGTCGCATTGAGAGACGATTTCCCGGTACGTTTGAGAGTCTGGTGATTTATTGTCCTGTTCCCATGAAAGTCCTTTTAGCCGCCCTCTCCGCCCTTGCCCTCGCGGCGTCCCCAGCCTCGGCCCAAACGCCTACGGAAGCAGCCACCGCGGCAGCGCCGCAGAGCGCCGCGACGGCAGAAAAGGACAGCAAGGCAAAGGACGAACTCCTTCTGCCCGTCCAGAAGATCACCCGCTGGGAAGACACGGGAATGACGCCCGTGGAGGCGCGGGAGTGGCAGGCCTATGCCTTCACGCCTCACGACGCGACAAACTGGAAGCATGCTGGCTTCACCCCTCTCGTTGCCCGAACCTGGTCGGACAAGGGCTTCGACGCAGACGAAGCGCGGGAGTGGCTGGACTCGACCAAGAGCAGCCGGACCATGATGGCCGACCTCGACCACTCGGACCCGGCCCAATGGAAACGCGAAGGACTCACGCCCAGAGACCGGCTGGCCTGGTGGGAAGCCGGCTTCGCCTTTGACGACGCCATCATCCTCTTCCGGGCAGGCATGACACCCGCCGACGCGGCCTGGCACGGCCAGGAGAAGCTGAAGGAACTCAAGGGCCAGGGCAACGCCGCCAAGGGCGGAGCAGAACCGGCCACTGCATCGACATCCGGGGAACCGCAAGGGCGCGCCTACTGGGACATCATCGGCCCCTACGTCACCATGGGCGCAGTAGCCTTTGTGGCCTTCATCACCGGTGGTCTGGCCTTCTTCCTGCTCCGGCGTACCCAGGTAAACCGGGAGCTGGCCCGGATCAAGAGCAGCGCACCGGACAGTGAAATGCCCTCCGTCAGGACGCGGGCAGCCGGCGACCCGACCACGTCAGCGGCGGGCCGGGACGGCTCATCGCGCCGACCTGCCCGTCGCTTCACGCTGGCCCTGAGCACCAGCCCCCACTGCATACACTGCAAGAGCACCGATGTGCGACTGTCGCGCATGCATCCGCACCGCTTTGCCGGCATCAACTTCACCGAATACTTCCGCTGCAAGCACTGCGGCAAGCACTTCGCCATTGTCAGCTACACGCCGATTCTTGCGGCGGGCAGCGCAGTGGTCGTCCTGCTCACCGCCGTCACCTCGGGCTTCATCTATCTGGTTTCGATGGTCCACTGAGTTTTGGTCGGGTCGTCATGCACGCGCCCTCAATCCTTGAACATCCGCCAGCCCGAGATCATCGTCGAGATGAGGCTCTGGCGACTCATGATGTCTTCGCGGATGGCGGCATACACGTGCACCACGACGAAACTCATCATGATCCACATGCCCAGCCGGTGCAGGCTGTGCACCTGCATTGAGCCGCCCAGCAGCGGCAACACCCAGCCAAACAGCGTATCTGCCCACGAGCCCAGACCCAGGCCTTCGCTGTACAGCGCGAAGCCCGTGCACAACATGCCGATGGCCAGGATCGTAAAGAAGAAGAACATCATCAACTGAGCCATCGGGTTGTGGCCGACGTACTTCTTCGGCTGCTTCTCGAGGAACAGATACCAGCGCAACTCGAAGAACACCTCGCTCCACCAGTGCGCATTGGTGATCGGCAGCCTGAAAATCTGCCGGGCGTGGTGGTTGCCGACAAAGGCCCAGTAAACCCGCCCGAGCAGCCCCACCGCGAAGAGGTAAGCGGCGGCAAAGTGGGCAAAGCGGATGTAGCCCATCAGAAAGTTGTCGGAGGCCTCGCCCGGCATGGTCGGCAGCGGCTTGCCGATGAAATAGCCGCTGACCGCCAGCACCACCACCGCCAGCGCATTGATCCAGTGCCACAGGCGCACCGGGGCTTCATACACGTAAATCGAACGTACTTGCCGGCCGTGCCTTTCGGCCTCCAGCATGTCTTGTTGTGAAAGCATGACGGCCTCCCTAGCGAACCTTGATCGACGCCATTTCCTGCCCATCCGGCGACATGACGTGGGTAGAGCACGCCATGCACGGGTCGAAGGAATGCAGGGTCCGCAGGATTTCCAGCGGTTCGTCGGCTTTCGCCACCGGGGTGTCCATCAACGAGGCTTCGAAAGCCCCGATCTGGCCCTTCGCATCCCGCGGGCCACCGTTCCAGGTGGTCGGCACCACCGCCTGGTAGTTGTCGATGCGGGTGTCCTTGATACGGATCCAGTGGCCCAGCGCACCGCGCGGCGCTTCGGTGAAACCGACGCCCTTGGCCTCCTTCGGCCAGGTGCTCGGGTCCCACTTCTCGATGTTGGCGGTGTTCAGGTCGCCGGCCTTGAGGTTGGCCATCAGCTTGTCGAAGAAGTAGCGTGACTTGTGCGCCGCCCAGGACGCCTCCAGGCCCCGCGCCGCGGTGCGGCCAAGGGTCGAGAAGATCGCCGTCAGCGGCAGGTCAAGGTCGTGCAGGAGCTTGTCCACCGGCTCCTTGAACTCGGCGTTGTTCTGCGCGTAGCCGATGATGTAGCGGGCCAGCGGGCCGACTTCCATGGCGTGGCCGCGCCAGCGCGGGGCCTTGATCCATGAATACTTGCCGCCTTCGTCGATGTTCTCGATGCGCGTCTTGGTGCCCTTGGTGGCCTTGCCCAGCTCGAAGTTGGGTTCGGTGACGCCATCCCACGGGTGCAGGCCCTTGGATTCGTCGGGGTACTTGTACCAACTGTGGGCCACGTGCTCCTGCACCTGCTCCGGGTCGCGCAGGTCCACTTCGTGGATCTTGCTCAGATCGCCGCCAATGATGGCGCCGCGGGGCAGCAGCAGGTTGCTGGCCGAGTAGTCGTTGGCCTTGTCGGGAATGTCACCGTAGGACATCACGCACTGGCTCGACAGCCCGCCACCGTAGGTCCAGCTCTTGTAGAAGCCGGCAATGGCCTGCAGGTCGGGCACATAGACCATGTCGATGAACTCGATGCAGCGGTCGATGATGGAGCTGATCAGGTTCAGGCGCTCCATGTTGATCGCCCCCACCGCACCGGCCCCTTCCATGTTGATGGCACAGGGCACGCCGCCCACCAGCCAGTTCGGGTGCGGGTTCTTGCCGCCGAAGATGGTGTGGATCTTGACGATTTCCTTCTGGAAATCGAGGGCTTCCAGGTAGTGGGTGACCGCCATCAGGTTGGCTTCGGGCGGCAGCTTGTAGGCCGGGTTGCCCCAGTAGCCGTTCATGAAGGGGCCAAGCTGGCCGGATTCGACGAACTTCTTGAGGCGGTTCTGCACGTCGCGGAAGTAGCCCGGCGACGACAGCGGCCAGGCCGAAATGCTCTGGGCGAGTTCGGAGGTGCGCTTCGGATCGGCCTTCAGCGCCGACACCACATCCACCCAGTCGAGTGCGTGCAGGTGGTAGAAGTGCACCAGATGGTCGTGAATCTGCAGCGCCAGCTGCATCAGGTTGCGGATGATGTTGGCGTTGTCGGGAATCTGGATGCCGAGGGCGTCTTCCACCGCGCGCACCGAGGTCAGCGCGTGGGTGCCGGTGCATACGCCGCAGATGCGCTCGGTGAAAGCCCACGCATCACGCGGATCGCGGCCCTTGAGAATCACCTCCAACCCGCGCCACATGGTGCCGGTGGACACCGCGTTGCGGATGACATTGTTGCTGTCGATATTCACTTCGACGCGCAAATGGCCTTCGATGCGACACACCGGATCAACCACCACGCGCTTGCCCGAGTTGTCGAGCTTGAAGCCCTGGGTTTCAAGCACACTCATTATTTCTCTCCCGAATTCTGATCTTCACCCGGTCTGGCACGGGCCCGCGCCAGCGCCGTCACCGCCGCGT